>JAGLUH010000222.1 GCA_023134875.1 Candidatus Zixiibacteriota bacterium | reverse complement strand
GAAACCGCGTCTTTGTGTCTATCGTTCGCTGCACCATATTTACGTGCAGATCATTGATGATACTACCGGCCGCACACTGATTTCCTGTTCCTCGCTCGACAAGGACATGACGGACGCGGTGGCAAAAACTGAAAAGAAAATCGATCGTTCCCTGCTGGTAGGTGAAAGCATCGCCCGCAAGGCGCTGGCGAAAGGTATTGAGACGGTTGTGTTTGATCGCAACCGCTACACGTATCATGGGCGGGTAAAGGCAGTTGCCGAGAGTGCCCGTGAAGCAGGGTTGAAGTTCTAATTACAATTTGAGGTAGGTATCTTGGTTCACTACGAGACAGATGAGTTTGAGTTTAAGGAGAAGGTTATTAATATAAACCGCGTCGCCAAGGTGGTCAAAGGCGGACGCCGTTTCTCCTTTACTGCCCTGGTCAGTGTGGGCGATCGGAAAGGTTCTGTCGGTGTCGGTCTGGGTAAGGCCTCCGAAGTAGTGGAGGCGATCCGCAAGGGGACGGAGATGGCGCGCAAACAGATGACGAAGATATCTCTGCGAGGTGGCACCATCCCCCATCAGGTGATCGGCCGTTATGGTGCCGCCCGGGTTCTGCTGAAACCGGCATCACCCGGCACCGGTGTCATTGCCGGCGGACCGGTGCGGGCAATCCTGGAGGGCGCTGGTATCCAGGATATCCTTACCAAGTCGCTCGGTTCCACCAGCCCTCATAATGTCGTCAAGGCGACGATGCAGGGCCTGCTGTCGCTCCGAACCAAAGAAGAGCAACTCGATTACCGGGAAATCGAGACGGAAGACAAGAATGGCTAAGAATTTGAAAATCACTCAGGTGCGCAGCCTGTCGGGTAGAATCCAGCGACACCGCGACACCATTCGCGCTCTGGGAATCCGCAAACTGAATCACTCCGTGATTCACAAAGATACGCCGCAAATTCGCGGTATGATTAAGGCGGTCGAGTTCATGGTGAAAGTGGAGGAGGTTGAAAGTTGAGATTGTACAGCCTGCAGAAACCTCACGGTTCCACTAAGAAGCGCAAGCGAGTCGGTCGCGGCGTCGGTTCCGGTATTGGCAAGACCTGCGGCAAGGGACACAAGGGACAGAGGTCGCGCTCCGGTGCCAAACACCGCGCCTGGCATGAAGGCGGGCAGATGCCTCTTATCAGGCGCGTACCCAAGCGTGGTTTTCGCAGTGTGCATCCGGTCAAGTACCAGGTCATCAGCGTTGCTGCTTTGGCGCGCAAGTTCTCCTCCGGTGGCGATGTTACTATTGCCGAACTGAGGGAGCAGGGATTGATTAAATCAAAGAGCAAACCGGTTAAAATTCTCGGCGACGGTGAATTAAACGTAGCTCTTAACCTTAAGGTGCAGGCCGCCTCAAAATCGGCTGTCATAAAGATCAGCGAGGCTGGAGGGAAGCTGGAGTACGTTAAGTGATAGAGCAGTTTCGTAATATCTTTAAGATCAAGGAACTGCGCCAGCGGATTGTCTTCACTCTTGCTTTGCTGATAGTATATCGGATCGGCGGCCACATCCCCACCCCGGGTATCGATGCCTCCGCGCTTTCCGTTTTCTTCGCTGAGCAGGGCGGCACTCTCTTTGGTATGTTTGATATGTTCGTGGGCGGCGCCTTTCAGCGGGCGACCGTCTTCGCCCTCGGCATCATGCCCTATATCTCCGCCTCCATTATTATGCAATTGCTGACGCCCATCTTTCCTTACTTCCAGCGCCTCGCCAAGGAAGGAGAAGAAGGGCGCCGCAAGATCACGCAGTATACTCGTTACGGCACCGTCCTGATTGCGCTGTTGCAGTCTTTTGGTGTTTCGGTCTGGCTCAAATCGCTCCAACCGGAACCGGGCGTTTCCGTAGTAACGGTGACCGGCGTCGGATTCCACCTGCTTACCATGATTACCTTTACCTGCGGTACCATCTTCATTATGTGGCTTGGCGAGAAGATTACCGAACGCGGCATCGGCAACGGTATTTCCCTTATCA
>JAGLUH010000221.1 GCA_023134875.1 Candidatus Zixiibacteriota bacterium | reverse complement strand
AGAAATTATGAAAAGCTTTTAATCCATTACAAAAGTATATACTTTGTCTCGTAATTATAATAATCTGTTTCAGAATGCAGAAAATTAGGGGCAGGCAGAACAGATAGTAGAGCCTGTACATGGTTGGCACCATGTCGGCACTAAGTCAGCACCAAGTTGAAACATTGAATAAATGTTTGATTGATAACTGGAATAACTGAACTTTTCGCTTCAAGAATAACAATGGCGCTCAAGAAACCACCCGAACTGACCTTCCAGCAGCACATCGCGGATTTTCTCATCCGTGTACATGAGTATGGCATGCTCGAACAGGCCGACATCACGGACACCGAACATTTCATAGCCGAAGATCAGTTTTGGGCATTTATCAAAGCCACACAGGGCGACACACTCAAAAAACTCACGGACGACTACGGAACGGATGCACGGGAAGAGGTATTCCGCGCCCTGCGCAAAGAACTGGAGTACACACCACTGTGGATGCTCCTCCGCCACGGGTTAAAAGTTCGTGGGCTGGAGTTTCATCTATTTTACTCAAAACCCCGCTCTGCCGAAAGTGCCGCCGCCAAAAAATACGCAGAGAACCGCATCACCTTTCGACCCCATTTCTACTTCGGAGAGACCAACAAGGAGATTGATTTCGTCTTCTTCCTCAACGGTCTACCCATCGTGACGTTGGAGTTAAAACACGAGAAGAACCAGACCGTGCATGATGCAGTCACACAATTCGCTACCCGTGACCACACACCAAAGATATTTCAGCATCCGTTCCTCTATCTCGCCGCAGACACGAGCGACGTTATGGCCGCCACCGACCCGCGCCGGGAGGAGAATTTCCGCTGGCACAATATGGGGCTGACCAACAAACCACAGAACCCGGACGAATATCCAGTGGAGTTTCTTTACCGCGAGGTTTTGTCACAGGAACAGTTGCTTGAAGCACTCTCGTATTTCCTGGTTCATGTACCCATGCGCGAGGCGGAGGACGACAAACCGGAGCGTCCCGCGTTCACCATCTTCCCACGCTACCACCAGAGCCGTTTGGTGCGAAAGCTCTCGGACGACATCTCGATGTATTTTGCCACGACAGGCAACATCGGGAAGAAGTATCTCGCCGACCACTCAGCCGGCAGCGGTAAGACGCTTACTATTTGCTGGTTGGCAGATCGCCTGCATAGCCTGTTTAAACCCGGCACGAACGAGAAGCTGGTAAATCAGGTGTTCATCCTCACCGACCGGAAGTCACTCGACAAGAACATCAAGGACGAGATCGAGAACTTCACGCACCTCAAAGATGTTGTCGGTATAGCGCGAAAGTCCGCCGACCTTATGCGCTTCCTCAATGAACACAAGCCGATAATTGTCACCACTCAGCAAAAGTTTGCCTGGGTGCTGGAAAAGATCGAAAACAATCCTGAACTGAAGAAACTGCGGGTCGCGTTCTTGATCGATGAAGCCCACCGCTCGCAGGAAGGCAAGATGGGCGCTGCCATTCGATTGCCGTTTAGAAAGACGGACAAACCTGATGCTGAACCCCCTGAGCAAGACCAGGAAGAGCAAATCGCCAAGGTCATCCGTGAACACGATCACAACCAGATGTTCGTTGCGTTCACAGCCACGCCAGCGCCTGCCACAGTCGATCTATTCGGCGAGCCGTTCGACACCTACTCAGAGGCCGAGGCCATCGCCGAAGGCTACATCGTGGATGTGGCAACAAGCATCATTTCCTACAAGACGCTCTACAACCTGCATTGTCCTGTCGTACATGGGCTGGACAAGGAGAATATCTATCACAAGGGCGCGGTGGCAAAAGCGCTCCAGAACGTGGCGTTCAATGATGAAGGATTAATTCAATACAAGGCTGAAGTAATGTTGCGTATCTTCGAGAAGGATGTTATGCCGCTAATCGACGGTCGCGCCAAAGCAATGATCGTGACATCTTCTCGCATTGCAGGATTACGATATTTCAATATCATTAAAGAAAAGCTCAAGGAACGCGACGTAGAATACAAGGCACTCTATGCCTTCTCGGATTTCGTCCATCCGGAGACCAACGCGAATATCAGTGAACATGCAGTGAATGAATTAAAGGAAGGAGAGCTGATCGAAAAGAGGTTCGAAGGTGATGACTACAAGTTGATGATCGTTGCCAACAAGTTCCAAACAGGTTTTGACCAACCC
>JAGLUH010000220.1 GCA_023134875.1 Candidatus Zixiibacteriota bacterium | reverse complement strand
AGGGGTTCTTCAACAAGCCCTTTATAGTGGAATATCTTGAATAAAAGCCTGTATGTCAGAAACCCTGTGGTTCCGACGAATGCCTGATTTATCGCAGCAGGGTCAGGAACACGCCGGCCGCTACGGCGGAGCCGATCACGCCGGCAACATTCGGGCCCATTGCCGGCATCAGCGGATTGACCTTACCGCCGGTATTATCGGAGACGAATTTCTGCACCACTCTGGCGGCCATCGGTACCGCCGAGACTCCGGCCGCGCCGATACAGGGATTGATTTTCTTTCCGGAAGGAAGGGTGAGATTTATCAGCTTGGCGAAAATCAGCCCGCCCGCCGTGGAGAAACAAAAGGCTACTGCACCCAGAGCCAGGATCATGATCGTCTTGGTGGTAAGGAAATGAGCGGCGTCCATCGTCGCGCCGACTGCCAATCCCAGGAAGATGGTGACGATATCGATCAGGGCACCGCCCGCGGTCTTTTTCAGACGGTCAGTGACGCCGCTTTCGCGCAGCAGGTTGCCGAACATTAACATGCCGATCAACGGCGCACTGGAGGGTACCGCCAGCGAGGCGACCAAGCCGGTGATAATAGGGAACAGGATTACCGCTGTCCGGGAAACAGGCTTGGCTTGCGGCATATCGATAGCACGCTCTTTCTTAGTCGTCAACAACCTCATGATCGGCGGCTGGATGATCGGCACCAGTGACATGTAACTGTAGGCTGCCACGGCTACCGGCCCCAAGAGATGGGGCGCCAGTTGACTGGTCAGGAAAATCGAGGTGGGGCCGTCAGCGCCGCCGATAATGCCGATACAGGCCGCTTCCTTAAAATTAAAGCCAAGAAGAAAAACAGCGCCCAGGGCGGCAACAAAGATTCCCAACTGCGCCGCCGCACCCAAAAGAAAGGTGAGCGGCCGTGCCATCAGGGGGCGAAAATCAGTGAGCACACCGACGCCGAGAAAGATGATCGGCGGCAGCAGTTCCGTCTTGATACCACTATCGTAGATTAAAGCCATGATACCATCACCATAGGAGCCCATCTCCGCTAAGGGCAGGTTGGCGAGGATGGTGCCGAAACCGATAGGTATCAAAAGAAGCGGCTCGTAATGTTTGGTAATCGCCAGGTAGATCAGGACGGCGCCGACCAGAAACATCACCCAGTTTCCCCAGTTCAAATTGGCGAAACCGGATTGCTGCAAGAGGTCTAATACTACATTCATGGTGACTTCAGCCTTCCCTAAGCGATCAGCAGGATCGGCCTGGAGGAATCCACTTCATCACCAATGCTGACATTAATCGCGGTCACCTTGCCGTCAACCGGAGCCAGGATATCATGCTTGGTTTTCAAAGCCTCAATGGCAGCCACCGCCTGACCCTTGGTTACCGCATCACCGACGTGCACCATGATATCAACGACTTCCACCTGGCCGGCAAAGGTTGAATACACCGGTGTGCCGCCGGAGGCGAGCGGCGCGCTGACCGGTGCCGGCGCCGTGACAGCCGACGGAGCCGGATTCGGATTACCGGTTGGTTCGACGGTCACCATGAAGGTGCGAGTCTTGCCCCCTTCGCTGACAATGCACCTCTGGGTAATCGGCCCGGTCAATACTGGCGCGGCGTTCGTACTAGCGGCTACGGTGGCAACAGGTTTCGGCTCCTCTTTTTTCTTGAGGGGTACATCAATCTTCGATTTGCCGGTCAGCAGTCGGATTCCCTCGTTGAGTTCCATCTTCTTGCCCGGCACCATTGACGCCAGAACCAGGAAAGTATTCTTTTCTGTAACCTCCAGATTGCGTTCTTTCAAGGCCTTTTGCGCCGGCCCCACGTTCTTGGGCGCAGCTTCGAGAGGATCACCTTCGAATACGGGAAGACCAAGCTGCTCGGAGGCTTTGTTGACCACTTCCGGATCAGGCGGCAACGGTGTCTTGCCGAAGTATCCCAACACTGCCCGGCCAAAGCCCGCTTCGATTTTCTCCCAGCGACCGTAAAGCACATTGTTGAAAGCCTGCAGCCAGTATTGCTGACTGCCCGGCGTGACGCTGGTCCAGGCGCCGCCCGCTTCGACGACAACCGGAAACTCCGCTAAGACATCATTGTAGCGGTGCAGGATACCCGCTTTTACCATCATGTGCACATTAGGACCGATCGCGCCGCCTGGCATCGGGAAACTAACCACTCGTGCGTCCGGAGTAGTGGTGGCCGGATTGAAAGCATAGTCCTTGAGCAGATCGGTCAACATGTCCTCAATCATCTGCATCTTGGAGACGTCGATATCAAGCTCGTAGCCGGTGCCCTTGAGGGCATGATTGAGGGAGCGGACATCGGGCTGCACCGTTCCCGAAGCCAGCGGCCGCACGGAGAGATCGACGCCGTCGACGCCCGCCTCGATACCAGCCATGTAGCACGCGACCGCCATGCTGGCGGTATCATGCGTATGCAGCCAGAGAGGCATTTCCGGCGGCATCATCTTCTTGATACCAATGGCGGCGTCATAGATAGTCTTCGGATCGCAGGTACCGCTGGCGTCTTTCAGGCAGATACTGTCGATTCGAATGCCGCTGTCGAGCAGCCGCCTGGCGATATCAATATAGAAATCGGCGGTATGCACCTTGTCGGACTTGAAAGGAAGACCCATCAGGGCGACACAAACCTGGTGATGCATACCCGCGTCGACGATGGGCTGGCCGGTCTTGACCAGGTTGTCGACGTCGTTCATATAGTCGAAGTTACGATCCCAGGTAGTGCCGTGCTCTTTCATCAGCTTGGCCTGCAGCTTGAGACCTTCCAGCGACTGCGTAGTCAGTGTAACACCGGAGACGGAACGAGTCAGAATTTGCAGGTTGGGCTCGGGGCCGACCACCTCGCGCATTTTTTTCATATCCTCGAAGGGGTCTTCGCCCAGGTAGAAATATGGCGCCTGGTAACGCGCGCCGCCGCCGAATTCAAAATGCTTGACTCCCGCCTCCTTGGCGGATGCTTCCATCGCCGGCAGGACATCCTGAAGTCGCACCTTACCGCCGAAAGCGCTTTGCAAGCCATCACGAAAAGGGGTGAACATCACCCTGATTTTCTTGGTGTTCTTGGTGTAGATCATTCTATTTCCTCGATTTTTATGACTACTCGTCCCGGATAGGTTGCTGTTATGGCGGAAGATATAGCGGCGACAA
The DNA here is from genome assembly GCA_023134875.1 of Candidatus Zixiibacteriota bacterium. GTDB lineage: Bacteria > Zixibacteria > MSB-5A5 > CAIYYT01 > CAIYYT01 > JAGLUH01. The sequence goes on along the minus strand of JAGLUH010000220.1, from coordinate 2,054 downwards.
CGGCGGCCTCGACGCCGCCTTCCCGATCAGGAAACAGCAGCGTGATCAGGCGCATCACTATCGCCAACACCATCAGCAGAATGAAAACCGCCGCAAACGCGGAAACGCAAATACTTAACAGGTGAGGCGAACCCATGCTTGTTCCTCCTCTATATTTTCAAACGTTGGAAAACCCGCTCATCCAGGCGAATTTCCCCTCAATTATCGAGTTTACATCATATAGAGGGCAAGGCGGAGTGTCAAGCCCCAAATGTGCTTTTGCCGCCATTTGCCTGAATCAGACGACAAATCGAAGCCCGTAAATCGAAAGTTCAGGGCTTTTGAGATTTTGCGCGAAGTGTGAAGCTAAACTGCAGGGGTTAGGGTCGGGCTTGTTGAAAAAGTCTTTGCGAGGAGTGAAGGGCTTAAGACCTGAGCGACGTGGCAATCTCGAAGTTGTTTATCATCAGTACGTTGAGATCGCCACGTCCGGCAGCCGGCGGACTCGCGATGACAAGGTACAAAGGTTTTTCAGCAAGCCCAGTCTATGAGTCCTGATTTCATTAATAAAGGGTGAGCGATGTCCTAATCAGGTTGGTGCTCCAGAAAACTGGATTAACGCACAAAGGCTGTCCTGACACCCCGAGATGAAAACCTGAACTCGGTACTTGGACCCAGACTTACCGCTCACCCAGTAATAATCATCAGATGCAGGAGGCCTCCGACCTGCTCCTGCGGAAATATGCTTACAATTAAGGTATAGTAGTCAAAGCTTACCTATCAAGTAAGAAAATCGAGAAAGCAGGTGAAAAAAATATGGCGATTTCCGAAGGTCACGCAATCCATACTTGCCCCATTTCCAGCCCCCCCTTTGCGCTCAGCAACCAGGATGTCGACCGAAGAGTACAATCAGGTAGCGGTCAGGTTATCGAGAAAACCAGTCTGGATACCATGTTGAGTCATTCGGGCTAAGCATAATTGCGCAGCATCAGTTCTGCCGGCGGCGGGTCTAAGTATACCTGGTCACAAAGGCCGTCGATTTTATGGATATTTACACGGTGTCTGAGAAGCGCTATCGGCACAACCAGGGGGACTAACTGTCGCCGGTAATCCTCAATCACTCGTGAGATATCTTCCTTCTCGGCGGCACTGAGGTAACTTCTCAATTCTCTGAGGATCGCGCGAAGCACTCTGATGTTTTTGGAGATCGTTGTCTTATAGCGTAATGCTTCCATGAAGATGCTGCTGTACTGCTGACGCAGTGTGGCCGGGCGATAGCTCTTCGCTCCGCTGACAAGCTGCTCCAGAATTTTGTAATGCCCCGGACTGTGCGCTTGTAGGAGATACTTGTGGGCGGTGTGAAACCGTATCAGCCTGTTTAGGCTGAAGTGGCGGAGAAGCTGCTGAAGGCGACTACAGGCAAAGATACGCACGATGAAATTTTCCCGCACTCTGATATCGCAAAGGCGGCTTTCTTCTTCGACCGGCAGGAGGGGATAACGCTCAAGCAAGGCTGCGGCATAAAGACCACGCCCGTTGCGCCATGATTTACCCCTGCCCCTGAAAACCGGCACGCGCTTGAGGCCGCAGCTTGGTGAACCTTCTTTAAGGATATATCCGGCCAGCAATAACGGCTTGAACTGAGATACGTGCTTTCGGGAAAACCGGTTCATGCGAGTTGTCCAATCGGTGCCTGATTCGATCCCCACCATCCGCGGTGCATCAGGCATACCCTCAAGGCGAACTGCTTCACGCGGAGCACCCATACCCAGTTCGACTTCGGGACAGACCGGCACCAATTGGCAATACCGACCCAGGGTATCAGTGATATAGCGGTCACCCTTGTGCCCGCCATCGTATCGCACCTTTTCGCCGAGCAGGCAGGCGCTGACACCGATTGTGATAATAGTCTCTTTTCCTAAGTTTCCTATCATAGTCTACATTTCCGCGCCACCAGGAACCATTACTGTGGTTGGTGTACGCCTTGAGGCTGTCCCAAAAGTGATCGAGAATAATTTCTGTAGATTTGTCTTCCGGGGCGTAGGGGCACGCTGCCGCGTGCCCAAGGGCGCGCC
>JAGLUH010000022.1 GCA_023134875.1 Candidatus Zixiibacteriota bacterium | reverse complement strand
AAAAGGCGGAAAGCTGGTTAGGATATGATGGCCGATGACTCAGGCTTCTGCAGAAATGGACATATTGGGACAACCGTGTTCCGAACATAAATATCGTAACGATTAACCAGCAAGGAACCAACCTTGCACCAATAGGGGGTATGTTTCATGTCAGAGAAAGATAGTAAAGAGGCATCCGTACGTGACTGGCAGATTTATATTTACTGTGATGTACTAGGCAGAACTCAAGCTGAAGTTGCTGAAGCTCTGAGTTGCTGTAGGAAGACTGTGCAACGTCGCTTGGCTCTGGTTAGACATATTACTGAGCGGAAGGAATTCGCGGAGGATGTCAGAAAGTCAATGTTGTCGCTGTGGGAGAAAGCGATTCGCCAGGTCGAAAACAAGATCGATGAGGGTGATGTGAATGTGCTGAATGCGTTTCTCAAAGGAACCGGCATTTATGAGACGCACGAGAAGCGTCGCGCGCAAGTCGATGTCCAATACCTTGACTACAACCCAGACCTTAGACTTGCAGATATAACCTATAAAATCGCCAAGCGTGACGGCAAGGAACTGTCTCTGATTGATAAACGCATTATCGAAAGGGCTGAAAAACAGGGCTGGCAACCACCGGAAGAATCGTAGTCTATAACTGTCCTCTTACAGGAACCCGATATGGGCACATGCGATAACTCGTTAAGGCAAATTGGTACCACGAGGTCATGCCACAATTACTCCAGCCGAAAAAGAAACCGGCAGTCTGCTGGGATGCAGACTGCCGGTTGTATGTTGGGCTAAGTGTTCTGATTCCTCCAGTAGCGGCTAACAGTCAGTGACACCGTTGTCGTCGGGATCGCACAGTTCCAGCCCACCTCCGAAGATGTAAGCAATGATATAAACCGCATCAGAGATGGTGATTAACGTGTCGCAATCAGAGTCGCCGGCTGCTAGCGGATCAAGGGGGCGGCCCACCAGCGAAGACATATGATATCAGGTAGACTGCATCCGAGATCGTATCCAAGCCGTCGCCGTCAGAATCACCGCAAATACAGCCTGGTCCCATAGCGATGTCGGGGTTGACTGTCAATATAATAGACCCCTGGCACAGCAACCAAATCCTGCCAGACGCACCGTCCGGAGAAACCATGACCCAACTTCTCCTCGATGATAACTCTTGACACAGACTGGAATGACCTAACGAACGATCAGTCAACAGCGATCTAATGCACTCGGAGATCGCATTTTCCGGTTTTGCATGAGTGTTACCATAAGACTCGAGGGTCGTATTGGCCGGTTTCAACCTGACCCTGACCGGACGGTTTCGCCTGACCCCTGACAACAACAGGCGTGACTGGGAATCGCGACACTGACAGTTTCTGTCAGTTGCTCATTCCTTGGCCCTTCCAGGGTACTGTCCACGTCCATGTTCCGGCCTGATAGCAAAGAAATGACTTGATAGAATCTCGATTATGTAGTTAATTCCTATTAGAAAGCAAAGGAAATGTCTGGCGGCTGGTTTGACTTAGCTAAGCACCGATTAACTTGACGCAAGATATACCAGCTAATCTGATTGACGCTTCGGCTGCAAATCACATTCCTTGGTTGAGAGCATCGTTAGATACTCTACGAAGTGGTCATTGGCTCATGCCTATTGCGAGCTGTCAGATACGGGGCCAACATGGCAGACGAAATGCACGATTCTCATAGTCGGGACGAGGTTGCAGGCTATAGGTTTCTCAAGAGGATCAATGCGGGCAGCCTGTTCGATTCCTGGATAGCTCAGGACCTTGAATCTAATCGGAAGGTATTTCTCAAGTGCCCTGCTGAGAAGGCTGGGAAACGATCTGAACTAGCTCAGGAACGGCTAAGGGAATCCTACGATGTTTTGCAGGTTCTTCGGCACCCCAACATACTTCCACCAATTGGGTCATATGAGAGCCAGTCACTGACATTTACTGCATTTCCCTATATTCCCCAAACTCATCAACTAAGACTTACGCCCGAGAAGTTTGCAGCATTGTACCCTTCGTTGCTCACCAAGTTTTGCCATGTGATTGACTACATCCATTGCCTGGGCTTTGTTCATTGCGACATAAAACTCAGCAACTTCTTACTGGTCGAGGACAGCCACGGATACCAGCTCTATTTGACCGATTTTGATTTTATCACCAAGTTAGGCTCATCGCTGGGCAAGCGAGTACTGGGCACCCCCCATCACATCGCGCCTGAGATACTCAGAAACGAGGTCGTATTGCCTCAGAGCGATCACTTTTCCTTTGGCATTATGCTCTTGAAGCTTGTCAGTAAGAACGCAAGCGCACTGACCTCTGAACTTATTGACCAACTCAGGGGCGGACTTGTTCAGGTGTCACTCACTGAAAGCGAGGTAGAGCCTACATTTGCGCCGCTCGTGCCCTTCATTAACACCTTACTCAACTTGAATGCAGCAGAGAGGCCGACCTATCTCGGGGAAGTTCTAAGGTCTCTTGCCCCGGTTCAGCATGACCATACCGGGATCGAGTGTTATGACGAGCGCCTGATAAAGGCGATCTTCAAAGCGAAGTATCGCGCTGTCATCTCCTCACGGGGTAACAATAACGCACCTGTTCTGGAATCCGTAGTTGACGACATGAAACTGGTAGGAATCCCGCCTGAGATTCTCAAAGACGCAGAATGCGGTCTGCCAGCCAGCTACCATTCTGTCGCCAGATCACTATACCAACTACTGGGCGACTCAGAGATATCGAGGGTGGGAGACCACTGGCACGTTCAGCCCAAGAGAATGGCAATATCAAAATTCTACCAGTCCCGCTGGTTGCCGCGCGAGTTTCGGGATGTGCTGCTCGACAAGTTCGAGAAGAGTTGGCAGCAGAAGCTATTGCTTGCTCTGCGTTTCAAGGTCAGCAAGGAATTCTTGAAATCCCTTTGCCTCATTGAAGATGTGCTTTCATTACCTTCTCATGAACCTGTGGAACTGGCGAAAGGTTTCAGATCGTCTCTGCTGGTAAAGGCTGGTCAACTATATAGAGCCTGCGGCCAGGTTGGAACCGCACATGATTGCTACAATAAAGCACTTGCAACGGGCAAACTACCTGCAAGAAAGCGCGTCTCTGTCCTGTGCGATTTGGCTGACATGAATTGGAAGGAGCAAAAAGGCCGTTATTATAGGCAGGTATTGCACGAAGCCTGGCAGTTGGCGCGTCATCATAATCTCCATCGCGACCGACTGAGAATACTACACAAGCGATTGTGGATTTATTATGCAATGGGACAGCCGACACGAGCCCTCGGACGGCTAAAGGCCATTGAACGGATCGCCAAGACAGCGGGGTACGTAGACTTTTACTCCCGCACCTGCAATCTTGTTGGACTTGTTTACCGTGCGGTTGGGCGGCTGGAAGACGCGAAGGAGGTGTTCCGCGAAGGGGTTCGTTTCTTGGAGAGGTCTGGAAGTCTCAAGAAGCCAGTTGCACTTTACAACAATCTGGCTTACACCTACTTTGATTTGGGGACCTACCCGGATTGTATCGAGAGTGCAGAGACCGCTCTGAAGCTAAATTCCGATTCAACAGATACTATGAAGAACACGTTCGCTTATTTTGCCCTGGCGTCATGCTACACTCTCTTGGGGCGCTATGATCTCGCTGATCTCAACTTGACTAAACTTCTTAATACAGAGGTTAGAGCTGGTCATATTGCTGGTATAGCTGCCTATTACCTGCAGAGGGGGTGGTCAAATCTGCGAAGATCAAATACTGATGCGGCCTTTGCTGATCTCACCAGTGCACTGCGTATGTCATCTACGCTGGAAAACGATGGTCACAAGGGTAAAGCCCTGCTTTATCTTGCGATGCTCTATCATTGGCGTGGAAACTATGAACAGGCATTAAGTGCCGCAAAAGAGGCACATGAGATCTTCGAAAGAGTTGGGGACAGAGTATTAGCGGTGGAGGCAAGGCTTCTATTGTTGCAGATATCAGCTCCAGAGGTTGAAACACTTGATATCGACCAGGTGGTAGAGGTTTTAGACGAGTCTGTGGCAATGCACAATTATCTGGGCGCATCCAAATGCCTGTTTTGCCTAACTGCGTCTGGGGAAGAAAAGGAGGCACTTGCTTACCTCGAACGCCAATCAGATCTGAAAGACTACCTCCTTGCTGATGCGACTCCATTTACACTTGCGACAAGATATCTCGTTGACTACTGGTTGCTTTCAGCAGGACAGCGGGACGGTGAAGCTATATCGAAACTCAAGCAATCGTATCTAAGCTTGCGGCGAGCGAGTCTTCTCTTCGATGCCATAACGGTCTCCGACTTGATAGCTAGTCATTATGCACGTGGCGAAAACCACAGGCTGGCCACGAAGTTTCTTGAAGAATCACTGTATCTTGCTCGATGTCTCAGTAATTTGGCGATTTCGAAGCGTCTGGAAAAGCGATTGACTTCGGTCAGGCGACAAGACGCCAAGGGTTCGATTAAACTGAAAGCGCTCTTTGAAATCAGCAACCTGCTGAACTCCCTGTCCGAGTACAAGGAAGTCCAGGCGGAGATTCTCAAATATGCTATCCGCGTCACTGGCGCTGAGAGAGGGGCGCTGCTTATCGCGGACAGTGGCGGTAATAGGCTACGCGTTGACGCTTCATATGACTGCGACGACCAAAGTATCAGCGATATCAAAAGTATTAGCAGAAACGTGATTGACTCGGTCTATGGAAACGGAGAACCATGCTTAGTTGAAGATGCGACAAAGAATGAGACCACTCGAGAGTACAAAAGCGTAATCCAACATAATATTCTTTCGGTTGCGTGTATTCCCCTACTTACTCGGGATGAGCTTGTCGGTGCACTGTACCTTGATCATCATGTTCTGTCAGGCCTGTTTTCATCCGAAGACTATGAAATGATCAAAGCTGTGGGGAACTTTGCGGCGATTGCGTTGGACCACGCTCGCCATGTTCGAAGATTGGAATCTGAGAACATCGAGTCGATTAGAACACTGCAAGCGCATGGCATCAAGACCCCCTTCATCAGTCAAGATCCTCATGTTATCGATTTGCTGCAGAAGCTACCGTTGATTGCCAATTCAACAAGTTCTGTTTTGTTGGTGGGGGAGAGCGGTACCGGAAAGGAATTGCTCGCAGACATGATTCACCAGCAGAGTGGCCGGAGCGAAGCACCCTTTGTGAAACTAAATTGTGCCTCGCTGGGAGGATCAATGCTCGAGTCCGAGCTGTTCGGTGTTGAAAAGGGGGCAGCAACAGGTGTTTTGCCGCGGGGAGGGAAGTTCGAGGCGGCTGATGGTGGCACCCTCCTTCTTGACGAAATCGGGGCGATGCCTCTGCCAACACAGGCAAAGGTGCTTCGTGTGTTGGAAAACCAGGAGTTTGAAAGGCTTGGCAGCAATAGATGTGTCAGTGTAGATGTGAGGCTCATATCGGCTACTAATCAGGATCTGCAAAAACTAATTGCAGACAAGCAATTTCGAGAAGACCTGTACTATCGAATCAACACCGTAGAGCTAAAGATACCCCCTCTGAGAGAACGAGCCGATGACATCATGAAACTGATTGATCACTTTCTCAGCGTGTTTGGCGGCAAGAAGCGGTACACATTCTCTCCAGAGGCAAAAGCATTACTCACAAGCTACGTCTGGCCGGGAAACGTTCGCGAATTGCGCAATTTTGCTGAGAGGCTCACTCTCTTGATCCCGCCGGGGATCATAGGCATTGAAGACCTGCCTGGCGATTTCTCCAGGAGTCAGGAATCTCGAAATGTTAACTACATTCAGCGTAAAGCCCATGAAATTGAGAAGAGCGAGATTAACAAACTGCTACGTGAACTCAACTGGAATCAATCCGCGGTAGCAAGAAAACTTGGGATGCCCCTCTCTACGCTGAGGAGAAGACTTAAGAAATACAGAATTTCAAAGGAATTCTGACATACTACGCTTCTTGGGTCAGAGGACCGTGCCGCGATGAGCCTCGCCTTTGCCATATGTGGCAAGCTTAATCTCTTCAAATTATAAGACTTACCAAGGGCTCTTAGAGAGCTTGCCAATAATGGCAAGCTTGAGATGGTAGAATTTCCCACTAGCTACTCTCGTACCAACTCTAACACGCTGCCTCACAATCAATTGAGAGCGAGTGCGCAAGCTCGTAGTTTCGGCACGCGACTTGTAGGCGGGCTTCTCCGCAGAGCTGTGAACGGAAACCATAAGCTTATTGGAGGAGTTATGCGAAACTCAAAATCACTCATCAACGTAGGTATCTGTCTGATACTTGCCCTTTGTGTTGCCAGTATCATTGGGGTTGTACCGCCAGCAGACTACGCACTGGCTGAGGGAAATGGGGGTACCGGCTGCGATGGAGATACCTGCGAGCCTGATACCTTGTTGCCAAAGGATTCCTCTGAAGAACCGCCAATGGACATCTCGGACCTAATGGCACTAATTCGGAGCGTCATTTTCTGAGACGGGTAATCTCGAAGGGGGGTGAGAGTGTGGGAAGGAAGTAACATCCTTCCCGCACCGCTCATGTCGAAGATGGAAAATCTTTTGGTCATTTTACAGCTACTTAGTAGCAGACGTTCTCTGTCCATCAGGACAATACAAAGGGAATGTCGGGTCACTGAGCGAACAGCGTATCGATATGTCAATTCACTTGCAGCGGCGGGCTTTCCCATCCACTATGATCGCGAAGTCGGTGGCTACCGCATCCTAACGAAGCACTCAATTATTCAGCAGCTAACGTCCGCAGAATTGGGCGCGATACACGTTGGCGCACTTCTTCTGGAACAGATAGCGGGGGAAAGATCGCTGCAAGCTGTGAAGGGCGCCAGAATCAAAATAGAATCCATGATGGCTTCAAAATTGCAGGAAGTTCTTTTCATGGGCAAGCAGACTTTCTTCAACTCAAAGACACCAACTGCCTTGAAGGAATATGTCGCTTTCACACTACTTTTATTTGCCTCGAAAGTCGATTCAAAGGTAAAGATTCGCTTTTTGAATACTTATGGGGAGCTTGAAGAGATTGATATCGGTAGACCGAGAATCCTCTATGACAGTGGCTGGACCGTCAGCGAGGGAGCCTCAATGCCAGAGCACTGTCGGATTCCTATTCGATCAATTCAGGAGATTGATATAATATCAAGCGGAAATGAACCCGTACTAAGAGGAGCATAGAATAAGCTAATTGCAGAAGGCTTGACCGTTCAAACGAGAGCTATTGTCAATAGTTGTGGATTGGTTTTTTGAGCGTTTCCTCATAGTCTCAGTCTAAGCGGCTTCTTTCAGTTTTCCATCAACGAATTTCATGCCTTCAATAACCTTCGGAATGAGTTTGTAAGCGTTGAGCCGTCGCCAGTGTTTCTCCGCCTGACGTGACAGCTTGAATACCATCGTCAAGGTTGCCAGCCTCGAGCCGCAACCTTTCGTCTGGCGGGTCCGATGACGCACGGTCGCAAAGGTCGACTCAATCGGGTTGGTGGTGCGAATGTGCGCCCAGTGTTCGGCCGGGAAGTCATAAAACGTAAAAAGCACCTCCCGGTCCTTTCTCAAGCAGTCGCAGGCTTTGGGATACTTGGCGCCATAGTGCGCCAGGAACGCTTTATAGGCGCGTTCGGCATCCGCTTTTGTCGGTGCCAGGTACATCTCGTGAAGCATGCGCTTGGCGTGCGGTTGTACCCGCTTGGGCAGTTTGTCCAACACGTTGGCCGTCTTGTGAACCCAGCAGCGCTGATGCCGCGTCGCCGGATAAATCTCCTCCAGAGCGGCCCAGAAACCCAAGGCACCATCTCCCACTGCCAGCTTCGGACCCGACTTCAACCCACGCATCTGAAGATCACCAAGAACCTCGCGCCAAGACTCCTTGCTCTCGCGGTGACCATCATAAACTGTTACCAGCTCCTTGGTCCCGTCCGCTAACGTCCCCATGATCACCAGCATGCACGGACGATCCCGCTCCAGACGAACGTTGAAGTAAATCCCATCAGCCCACAGGTAAACATACTGCTTGCCCGAAAGATCGCGCTTCGACCACTGCCGATACTCATCCTCCCAACCCGCCTTGAGACGAACTATATTTGTTGCCGACAAGCCGATCGCGTTCTCTCCCAGGATGGCCGCCAACGCCTCGCTGAAATCTCCCGTCGAAATACCCTTGAGATACAACGCCGGAATCAACGAATCAATACTCGGCACCCGACGCATGAACGGCGGAAGTATCCGGCTGGTAAACCGCTGAGAGTCACGACGATCATTCACCCGCGGCTGCTTGATCCGCAACTGCCCAACTCCGCTGAGAATCTCCCGCGGTGGCAACCAACCGTTGCGCACCACCAGACGATGACCAGCATCGTCACGAAACGGCGTGAGATAAGAAAGTTCCAACAGCAGCTGAAGTCTCAATCCACCTTTACCTACATAGAGAATCTCAACATCGACGCAAATCTGGTAACTCGGAAATTCAGGGATCTGCCCCAGTTAATCGCGAAAGATGTTGTTGCCGCCCGCCAGAAGCTTGCCCGGATGATCGGTACCCTTGAACTGACCCCCGAGGAGAGACAAGGCAGCAAATACCTTAATATCAAAGCCAGGGCAAATATGCTTGATGTGCTTGAAACTTGTGGAGTTAGGGAACTTCCAAAAAACAGAATAGCGGGGGCAGGATTTGAACCT
>JAGLUH010000219.1 GCA_023134875.1 Candidatus Zixiibacteriota bacterium | reverse complement strand
ATCGCCGCATTCGTATTCCGGAAGTACGGGTGATCGATTCTGAGGGTGCGCAGATTGGTATCATGCAGACCAGGGATGCTTTGGAACTCGCTCAGAATCAGGGGCTCGACCTGGTGGAAATCTCACCGTCGGCCAGACCGCCGGTATGCAAGATTCTCGATTATGGTCGCTACAAGTATGAACTCCAGAAGAAGGAGAAAGCATCTCGGAAAAAACAACATTCGGTTAGCCTGAAGGAGATGCGTTACCGGCCGAAAATTGACGAACATGATTACCAGTTCAAAACCAATCATGTGACCGAATTTCTTAAGGCAGGCCATAAGGTCAAACTCTTTGTCCAGTTTCGGGGACGCGAGATGGCTTACCAGGAATTCGGCAAGCGTATCCTGAAGAGGTTGGCCGAGGAACTGGCCGAAATCGCCACCGTAGAAAACGAACCGAAATTGGAGGGACGGTTGATGTCGATGGTTGTCTCTCCGAAACGTTAGAAAGTACAGATTGATTAAGGAACTGCCAAGATGCCGAAAATGAAGTCGAACCGGGCGGCAGCCAAACGATTCAAGCGTACCGGCAGCGGCAAGCTGAAAAGAAATCGCGCCACCGCCGGACACTTTCTCACCAAGAAGAACAGCAAGCTGAAGCGGAAATTGCGACAGTCAACGCTGGTGCATCCGAGTGACAGGAAGCGGGTGGAGCGGTTGCTGCCTTACTGAAGAAAGCAGCGGAATTGTCAAACTTGTAGTGGAGATGAAGAAAAATGCCACGTAGTGTTAATAGTGTCGCCTCCCGCAGGCGCCGAAAAAAGATCCTCAAACGCGCCCGGGGTAATTTTGGCGGGAGAAGCAAACTGTGGCGTACCGCCAAGGAAACCGTCCAGAAGGGTATGTCGTATGCCTACCGCGATCGCCGCAACCGCAAACGTGATTTCCGACGCCTCTGGATCACCCGTATCTCAGCCGCTTGCCGGCTTTCCGGTGTGACTTATTCCGTCTTTATGCATGGGCTGAAAAAATCGGGCGTCGATCTCGATCGCAAGGCGCTGGCTGATATCGCGGCGCGCGACATGGCAACCTTCACCAAGCTTGCCGAAATAGCCAAGAGCGTTTGAGAACATGTCTCAGGACGAAATTGCCGATCTCCTGGCGGAAGCTGAGGAGCTGCTGGAGAATTGTGCATCGGCTGAAGAGGTCGAAGCGCTGCGCGTCAAGTATCTTGGCCGCAAGAGTGCTCTCACCGCTATCCTGCGTGGTCTGAAAGAGCTTGATGCCGACAAGCGGGTTGAAGTTGCCAGGGAGGCTAATCTCGCCAAGAAGAAAATCGAAAAGTGGCTGGCGGAAGCCAAGCAGAAGGTGGCGGCGGCGCCCAGGCAGGTTACCAGGATAGACCACACTCTTCCCGGTAAACGTTATCCCACCGGCAAGCTGCATCTGATTACCCGGACAGTTGACGATATTGTTGACATTTTCTACGGTATGGGTTTCGAGGTGGCTTTGGGGCCGGAGGTGGAGGAGGAATACTATAACTTCGGCGCTCTTAATTTCCCGCCCGATCATCCGGCGCGCGACATGCAGGACACTTTCTATGTTGCCGATGACGTTGTCCTGCGGACGCATACCTCGCCGATCCAGGTGCGTGAATTCCAGAAACGAAAACCGCCGGTGCGAATCATCGCCCCCGGCCGCACCTATCGGCAGGAAGCGATCAGCGCCCGCGCTTATTGCGTCTTTTATCAGCTTGAAGGCTTCTATGTCGACCACCGCGTCACTTTTGCCGACCTCAAGGGTGTCCTGACCGCCTTTGCGCAGCAGTATTTCGGCGCTGATGTCAAGCTCAGGTTCCGTCCCAGCTTTTTTCCCTTCACTGAACCGTCGGCGGAGGTCGATATTTCCTGTTTTCTCTGTCAGGGCAGGGGATGTCGTATCTGCAAGCATACCGGCTGGCTGGAGATACTGGGATGCGGCATGATTCATCCTAATGTATTCGAGGCAGTTGGCTATGACGCGGAGGAGTACACCGGCTATGCTTTCGGCATGGGCATTGAACGCATCGCCATGTTGAAACATAAAATCGACGATATAAGGCTCTTTTACGAGAATGATATTCGCTTTTTGTCGCAATTTTAAGAACATAATCGATATATGCAAATCTCATTAAACTGGCTGAAAGAACTGATCGATTTCGATCTTGATGTCGAGACCCTGACTCACAAGCTGACCATGATCGGCCTGGAGTGTGAAGCGACGCCACTGATTGGCAGTCTGGAAAAGATTGTCGTGTGCAAGGTGATCGCCAGTGAAACTCATCCTAATGCCGCCAATCTGAAGGTTTGTCAGGTCGATTGCGGCGGGGAAGAAGCGGTCACTATTGTTTGCGGCGCTCCCAATGTCCGCAAGGGGATGAAAGCGCCCCTGGCACTGCCGGGTGCCGTACTGGGTGGAGAGTATAAAATCAAGAGCATTGACAAGTATGGTGTGACCTCAGACGGTATGCTGTGCAGCGAGGCGGAACTGGGGCTTTCGGACGATCAGACCGGCATAATGAGACTGGAACGATCGCTGAAAATCGGCGCACCAATTGCTGAGGCTCTCAAGCTGGATGATTACATTATCCACTTCGACCTGACGCCCAACCGACCCGATTGCCTGTCCGCCATCGGTATTGCCCGCGATATCGGCGCGATGACCGGCAGCCGGCTGAAACGGCCGTCAGTCAAGATCAGGGAGTTCGAGACGCCTGCCGCCGATGCGGTCAGGGTTGATATTGAGGACGACGACGCCTGTCCCCGCTACGCGGCGCGTGTTATCAGGAATGTCGCGGTCGGCCCGTCGCCCTGGTGGATAAAACAGCGGTTGCTTGCGTCCGGCATACGCTCAATCAATAACGTCGTCGATATTACCAACTATGTGATGCTCGAATACGGTCAACCGCTGCACGCCTTCGATTACGACAACTTCAGGCAGCCACAAGTCCTGGTACGCCGGGCTCGTATCGGCGAGAAATTTACCACTCTCGACGGCGTCGAACGGGAACTGAATAAGGACGTTCTCCTGATTACCGATGGCGACAGGCCGGTGGCGATTGGTGGTATCATGGGGGGTGAGTACTCTGAGGTTACCGAGAAAACGACCACCGTGCTGCTGGAGAGTGCGCACTTTGATTCCCGGGTTATCAGGAGAGGCCGCAAACATCTCGATATTACTTCTGAAAGCCAGGATCGTTTTGAGCGGGGCGCCGACCCAAATATCGTCCTGACGGCGCTTGATAGGGCGGCTTCCCTGATCGACAAGTATGCGCAGGGTGAAATTCTCGCTGGCACCGTCGATTGTTACCCTAATAAAATCGAACCCCTGCAACTGGAGTTACGTCCTCCTCGCGTCAATCAGATTCTCGCCACCGACCTCAGCACTCCGGAGATGATTGACATTCTCGACTCACTGGAGTTTGGGGTCACGCCGGGGAAGAACTTACAGGTGATAGTACCGACTTTTCGCCCTGATGTAACGCAGGAAATTGACCTGGTTGAAGAGGTGGCGCGTATTCACGGATACGAGAAGATTCCCTGCCATACCGAGACCGGTGGCGGGTTGGTAACTTCACGGGTCGAATCGGAAGAATTTCACACCCACTTACGTCGGGTTCTGACCGCTCAGGGCTACTACGAAGTGGTGACCAATACTATCGTTAATCCGAAGGAAGTGCTCCTCTTAGATGAGGGGGTGGAATATATCAAAATCCGCAATCCCATCTCCGAGGATCTGCAGTGGTTACGCCGTGAGCTTTTCAGCAGCCTGCTCAACGTAGTCAGGCATAATCTTAACCACCAGGTGGAGAAGGTTAAGGTGTTCGAGATTGGCAATACCTTCATCCCGATCGGCGAGAAACTGCCCTCCGAAGAGTGGAGACTCTGCCTGGCGCTGGCAGGAGGTGATACTGGTGAGAACTGGACATTCCACCCTGGTGCATTTACCCTTTATGATCTAAAGGGCGCCCTCGAATGTATTGCCATTCTTGTAGATAGGGAAGTTAGTTTAAGTCTTGCTGAAAGCAAGGTTTTTGATCCGGGCTGCTCATTTGAAGTGATGCTTGGCGGGGTTGGCATCGGCACCTGCGGCAGTGTTTCGCGCGTTATTCTTGAAAGTTTCGGGATCAAGTCGGAGGTTTTCCTGGGCGAATTGCGCATCAAAAGCCTGATAAATACCAGGCGGGGTCCGGCGGAGTATCAACCGCTGCCTCGATTTCCTTCAGCCGAACGTGATCTGGCGATTGTGGTTGGCGAAAAGGTAATAATTGCCGATCTTGTGGCAACGATCACGGCAGCCGCTGATCAGACCCTGCGGGAGACTGTGTTGTTTGACCTCTACCGTGGCAAGCAAGTGGGTCAGGGCAGGAAGTCGGTGGCATTCCGATTGGTATTCCGTGATGAAAGTAAAACTTTAACTGATGAACATATCGACAATCTATGCAATCGGATAGTGGATAAATTGAGGGTAGAACACGATGCCCAATTGCGAGCGTAGGGGATCATGGATAATCTGGAGAAATTACAGGCAAAGCTTGATCTACTGTTAAGCCGCTATGGGAAGTTGGTGGCAGAGAATGCCAACCTGAAAGAGGAAAACCAACAACTCAGTGCGGCAGTTGCCGAGCTTGAGAAGGAGGCGACGCAGGTATTGGCTGATCAGGGGAAGATGCGGTCGAAGTCGAGTGAGAAAGATAAGATTCTGCGACGTCGGATTGCCAGTCTGATAAAGAGAGTTGACCAGCTTCAGGGCGAGCTGAAAATCTCTTGACAGCAGTATTTTAATTTGTTAGAATTTGAATAACATTAATGTGGATTTTGGGTTAGCAAATTGGGTAAGATTTGTCCTTGAAATCTGTGACTGAGAACGATGGAAGATAAAAAACAGACGGTTACCGTTAACATTTTCGGTGAAGAGTATCCTATCAAGGGGAATGCGGATTCGGAGTATATCCTCAAAGTAGCATCTTATCTCGATGGCAAGATGCGGGAGATATCCGAGAGGAATGCGAACAAGTCGCCCACCAAGATAGCCATACTGGCCGCCTTGAACATAACCGATGAGCTGTTTCAGGCACAGAGTGTAACCTCAAGAGAAATCAAGGACTTGGAAGAAAAGACGAAGACGCTTATCGATTGGCTGGATGAGAAACTGCCTGAAGAAAGTATGACCTGATCTTTTCGATATTCTATCTTTCCCTCCCTTAGCTTCCCCAAAATCTGTCAGTTTTAATATATATCGTGGCGGCGTTGACTGAGGTCGCCACAGGAGACAGGTTATGGCGGATTATCTGATTATTATCATCGCAGTGGTTGCCGCAGCAGTGATTTCCGCGACCCTCACTCATTTCCTGAATACCCGTTCTTCTTTCGGTAAACTTCGCAGAGCCGAAGAAGAAGCCAGGCGCCTGGTCGGCGATGCCAAGAAAGAGGCGGAGATTAATAAAAAGGAAGCCATTCTCGAAGCTAAGGATGAATGGTACAAGCAGAAAGTTGGATTTGAGCGGGAACTGCAGGCGAAGAAGTCTGAGTTTAACAAGCTGGAAAAGCGGCTGGTTGAGAAGGAGATAAACCTTGATCGCAAGGTGGATATTCTCAACAAGAAGGAGAGCAATTACCAGAGTCGTGAAAAGAACCTGCAGCATCGCGAACGGGGCATAACCACCCGTGAAAAGGAACTGGAGAAACTGATTACCGACCAGAATCGGCAGCTGGAGCGAATCGCCGGTATGTCTGCCGAGGAAGCTAAGAAAGTGTTGATGGAGAACCTGATCGGTGAAGCCAAGATCGCGGCAGCGGCGACGATCAAGGAGATAAAGGATCAGGCGGAGGCGACAGCCGAAAAGGAGGCCAAGGAGATTATCGTGTCGGCTATTTATCGCTGTGCCGCCGACCACACCGTGGAATCGACGGTCTCAGTGGTCTCCTTGCCCAGCGATGAGATGAAGGGGAGGATTATCGGTCGGGAGGGACGCAATATCCGTTCCTTTGAGACCTCGACCGGCATCGATGTCATTGTCGACGATACGCCGGAAGCGGTACTCCTCTCCGGCTATGATCCCGTGCGTCGGGAAATCGCCCGCATGGCGTTGGAGAAACTGGTGGTTGATGGTCGGATTCATCCCACCCGCATTGAAGAGGTGGTGGAAAAAGCGCAGAAAGAGATGGAAATGATGGTGCGCGAAGCGGGTGAACAGGCTTGTTTTGAGCTTGGCATCCATGGCCTGCACGCCGACATTGTCAACCTGATGGGGCAGCTTAATTATCGCACCAGCTATGGCCAGAATGTCTTGCAGCATTCCAAGGAAGTGGCGATGCTCTGCGGGTTGATGGCGGCGGAACTGGGGCTGGATGATGATACTGCCAAACGCGCCGGATTTCTGCATGACATCGGTAAGGCAATCGACCGGGAAACGGAGGGCACCCATACCCAGATCGGCATGGAGTTCCTCAAGAAGTACAATGAGCATGAATATATCATAAACGCCGTCGGTTCGCATCATGGTGATATTCCCCAGGAATCAGCTTATGCTGTCTTAGTGCAGGCGGCCGATGCAATTAGCGGCTCCCGCCCCGGCGCCCGGCGTGAACCACTGGAAGGATATATTAAGCGCCTGGAGAAGCTGGAAGAGTTGGCCGATTCCTTCAAGGGAGTGTCCAAGGCGTATGCCATTCAGGCGGGCCGCGAAATCCGAGTCATTGTTGAGCATAAGGAGCTTGACGATCTGGGCGCGTCGATACTGGCCGGTGATATTGCCAAACGCATCGAAGGAGAAATGGAGTATCCGGGGCAGATTAAGGTTACTGTCATTCGTGAAACGCGTGCGATTGAATATGCCAGGTAAGGCCGAGCTTTGAGAATACTCTTTATTGCCGACATCGTGGGCAAGCCAGGGCGCTGGATTCTCTCGCAGTTGCTCCGCGATTTCCAGCAGGAACGGAAAATCGACTTCACTATCGCCAACGTCGAAAATGCGGCGGGCGGATTTGGTGTTACCGAACAGATCTCCGGGAAAATCTTCGCTTACGGCGCCGATGTCCAGACTTCAGGAAATCATATTTGGGATCGTCAGGAGGTGCGGGAGTATATCAAGGAGACACCGCGGTTGCTGCGCCCCGCCAACTATCCCGCCGGCGCGCCTGG
>JAGLUH010000218.1 GCA_023134875.1 Candidatus Zixiibacteriota bacterium | reverse complement strand
TCTCAGATTTTCCCTGACAAATTGATTAAGAGTTATATTTTCATTCACATATGAATAAGATCACCGGGGATAGCAGCAATTGAAACACGCAATTCTGTTCGATTTATGGCAAACACTGGTGCGCGACACCAGGGAACGCCAGGCGATAACCGTCCGGCAGCAGTTGGTGGCTGATTTCCTTAAAGCGCATAATATCACCCCACCGGAAAACTTGGCCGATGCCTTCATTGCCGGTGGCAAACGATTCTTCGAAGTCTACGAGACCGAGCAGCGCACGGCAACTCTGGCGGAGCGATTACACTGGATATTTCAGTTTTGCGGATATGATTTTGAGGATGCTGAGTTGGGAGATTTGATGAACCAGGTCGCCGAAGCGGGTTTGCTGCTTAATCCGGAACCGACACCTCATGTGAAGGAGATACTCCGTACTCTCAGCAGACAGTATCCTCTTGGAGTTGTTTCGGACACCGGTTTCACACCCGGCCGGGTGCTCCGGAAACATCTCGAGCGACACGGGCTATTACAATATATCAGCGTCTTTTCTTTTTCCGACGAAACCGGTTATGCCAAGCCGCACTCGCAGTCGTTCATGACAGTTTTGAACCAGCTTAAAGTAGCGCCTGAAAACGCTATCCACTGCGGCGACCTGCCCAAGCATGACGTTATCGGTGCGCATAACCTGGGGATGACCACAGTGCTCTATACCGGTCATCATGCCGTCGCCCTTGACGGTATCAAGCCGGACTATATCATTTCCGACTGGCGTGAACTTCCCGCACTGGTTGATGAAGTTTTTAGTTGAAGTCCCGTCGTGGTGGTAGTTTCTTTCTCACGATGACTGCCGTGAGGAAATGTCCCTTCTGCTTGGAGGAGGTTTCTGCCAAAGCAACCAGATGCAAGCATTGCGGGGCGACACTGCCCACTCAGAAAAAGAAGAGAAGAAACTACCTTGCGTTTTTTTTCTTTTTGATGAGCCTTGTTCTGGGAGTGTTCTGCTGGTATCAACAGGGAATCATCGAACAGCAGCGCAACCAGATCGCTCAGTTGGAGAGAATCGAGGATTCGCAGGCGTCCCCGTCGGAAGCTCCTGGCAAACATACCGGTCGTGATTCTACTGCCGCCAATACCCGCCTTGACGATTCAAAATAACCACCGACAGCCGCAGTTGTCGAAAGTACGAGGCTTTCGACCTGCGGGGCTACTCGATCACTACCGCCGTACCATACGCCAGAAGCTCGGCAGCGCCCTGCATCATCGAGGAGGTGGAGAAACGAATGCAAACAATGGCGTTGGCGCCGAGCCGTTCCGCTTCGGCTACCATACGGTCGAGAGCCTGCTCCCGCGACTCGGCAATCATCTTGGTGTAGTCGGACACCTCGCCGCCGACAACATTGCGCAACGCCGCCATCATGTCACGGCCAAGATGGCGCGCCCGGATCGTGTTGCCCCGCACCAGACCTAACGTCTTGACAATCCGTTTTCCCGGAATCTCATCTGAAGTTGCCAGTATCATCTTTCAATCTCCTTATAGCGTTCCCGTTTGCGGGCAAACAGTACTTCGCGTAAAATCGACCAGAGCAGCACCAACACGCCAAGCGAACCGATGCCGACACCGAGGCGCACCAAAATAGAGATATTGCCGTCCAGGAAAAAATCCTTGAAGACATGGAACAACCCGAAACTGGATAGCAGGGCGGCGGCGATAGTCACCAGCGTCCAGCCGATACCTCGTTCCAGGTTGTTGTAGATGCCGTTCCAGTATCCCTCCCAGAAACTGTCGGGCATTTCCTTGAACCGCATGCTGTCGGTCACCTCCTTCATCCGTTTCATAGCGATATATTCATCATTCAGTTTTGCATCCGCTGCCGCCAATTGCTCAAACTCAAGTAGTTCGGATTCGGTGGCCACGTCGTCGATAACTTTCATCAACAGTTCGATTTTTTTCTCTTCACTCATTGGCGGTCTCAAGAATCGTCTTAAGTTTCAGTCGCGCGTAGTAAAGACGGCTCATCACCGAACCGATCGGAATGTCGAGCAGCCCGGCAATCTCGCCATAGGGGAGTTCCTCGAAATGGCGGAGGATGATAATCTCGCGGAAATTATAGGGCAGCCTCTCAATCGCCTCCCAGACCAGCTTCTTGGTCTCATCCGCTTCCAGAAGCAGGTCAGGGTTACTGCGGCTTTGGCGGTGACGAATCGCGTCAGTGTCCGCCTGTTCCTGGCGAACATGCGCCGCCCGGACCTGCCGTTTCTTGATTCGATTTCTCGCCAGGTTGGAGAGGATAACATAAAACCAGCCAAAGAAATCCTCACTGGTGTCGAATCGTTTTGCCGCGCGATA
This sequence comes from Candidatus Zixiibacteriota bacterium, assembly GCA_023134875.1. Lineage (GTDB taxonomy): Bacteria > Zixibacteria > MSB-5A5 > CAIYYT01 > CAIYYT01 > JAGLUH01. The sequence goes on along the minus strand of JAGLUH010000218.1, from coordinate 1,360 downwards.
AACACGTATAAAGGCCTCCTGACTGACATCAGCGGCCTCGTCGGCATCACCGACCAGTCCCAAAGCCAGGTAGAAAGCTTTCTGTCGATAACGTTCCACCAGAACCTCAAATGCCTTCATATCTCCCCGCTGCATCAGTTCGGCAAGCTGCGGGTCTGTCAACTCCTTGTAACTACTCAGGATACCCTTAGTGACCATATCTATTCAAAATATTGGCGAAATAATCGGGCAATTACAAGCTGTTTTCTCCCGGCTCTTCGTCTTGTTGCATAACTTAGTTGCTAAAAGAAAGTTAACCAGCAGTGACTAACGATCAGCACCAGTGCAAGATTCGCACAGTGGTGAAAAAGGACTTTACAAAATCGATGTTTTTGCTATATTTTAATTGAGCTAAGAGGACTACTTTGTCTTGCCTATTTTAAGTGGAGCATGGAGTATATGAAGAAACTGGTGATTAACTGCTTGGTGGCAGGTTTCTGGATGCTGCCTATTAGCGGAGCTGCAAGCGCCAACGCTACGGCGGCGTTTGAGATTCAAATTGGGTCAGTATTCGACGTCGGCTTAGGCGATACGGTCGAGTTGCCGATCAATTACATTTCCGGCAGCGAGACCTTTGCCGCCTTCAACCTCTTGATCAGCTTTGACGCTTATGACCTAACGTTCATCAAGATTCTAAAAGGCGAACTTCTTACCAACTGCAACTGGGACGATTTCTCTTTTGCGCCGGTCGCCTGCCCCGACCCCGATCGGCAGCTTTACCTCATAACCGCCACCGCTAACAGCAAGGATGATCCTCTTCCCGGCTGCCCTTCCAGTCCCGGTGAGTTGGCGCGTCTGCGGCTCAAACTCCCTGTGAATGTCAGCTTTGCGGGATCGCTTTTTACAATCGATTTCTACTGGGTCGATTGTGCCAGCAATATCCTGACCTCGATGGATGAGGACACAACCTGGTACGCCAAGTTCGTCTATGATTACCAGGGTGCCGACCTGACCGGCACGCATCCCAATATGGGTGGTACCCTGCCCGGTTGTGTCTTTGCTGATCCCAGCGTGCCAATCAGGGGGATCAACTATCAAAACGGTGCTGTCTCGATCACTGACCAGCTTGGCCTTTTTGGCGATATCAACGGCGATGGTGTACTTAATATCACCGACGCCACCTACTTAGTGAGGTTCATCTTCTACGCCGGCCCGCCGCCGCAGGATTACCTGAACGGTGACGTTAACATGGACGGCAACACCGACATCGCCGATATTGTCTACCTGATAGAATACCTGTTTGGCGGCCCGTAACCAACTGTCGCGGCACAGCTCTCTTTTTTAGATTCCGTTTTCTCCTTGTAATACTGTTCAAAGTGGG
>JAGLUH010000217.1 GCA_023134875.1 Candidatus Zixiibacteriota bacterium | reverse complement strand
CTGCATGGTGGTTATGGGCAAGGCTTGCAGAATGGGCTCCAAGTAATGGCGGCGATAATGATAGTGGAGGCGATAGTGGAGGCGGAAGTTGCTTCATTGGCGCTTCATCCTCTGGGCCAGCTATATAAGTGCAAATTAAGTGCTTAGTCTCTATACCGTCTATCCAACCAAAAGATAGAGCACAAACCAAAATTGCAAAAAACATGCTTGAGACCTCGGATCTCAAAGAACTAGGCCTGCCAATTCGTTTGTCAAGACCTATTCGTATTAACTCGGCAAGGACTGTCGCTGAAGTGATTGTTCGGCCTACCATCACTTCGAAAGAACTCAACGAGGACTTCGCCGAAATCACTGGGGTGGCTTCAGAGGGGTTCCCACTCTCAACCCGCGTCTTCGAATTTGATTTGCAGGAGAGTGATCACGTGATCGTTCGAGCAGCTGAGAACAGCCTGCCTTTGATCGTCTGCCGTGACGGGGAGGTTATAGTTAACTTTGACATTCCGGCAACACAGGCTTTTCACTTCGCCGACTCTAAGAGACCAATTTATACCTATCTTCCGGGTTTTAACATCCACAAGATCCCCACCATGATCCGTCGCCCTCTCTCAAACTTCGTTCAATCGGTGTACTCCCGCAGGAAGGGGAGTGTCGCACACGACTACAGTAAACTACCGTTAACAAGTTTCGAATTTGTGATTTTTCTCTTGAACAAGGTTCTGGCGAGACATCTGGAGTACAAAGATCGAGTATTTCAGTGGCCATCAGGAAAAAGAGCGGTGTTCGTGTCTCTCCACGATGTGGATACCGGCGGCTTCTTGGGGCGAAGAGAGCGTGACCCCTTGTTTCGTATTGAGGAAAAGCACCAGATTCATTCGACCTGGTTCATTCCAACCGGCCTCCTGACAGGAAAGAAGGCCGTCGAGTTTCTGCTTCAATCAGGCAATGAGGTAGGTTGGCACGGAGACAAGCATGACCATAGACTTCCTTTCAAACCGTTCGCAGAGCAACGCGTAGAGGCGCTGAAGAAGTCCTTCTTGGCCGAACCAGAGAACTTTCCAACTGGGATGCGAACTCCCAAGCTCTTAAAGAGTAACCACCTCTTTAACCTTCTGGAACGATCTTGCCCGGCTTTGCGCTATGACACCTCGTTTTCGGAGGGGATTGTGCCGTATTATCTTTGGCTAAACGGGAGACAATCGAAAATCCTCGAAATCCCCATCACGGTTCCCACCGATATTGGCGTCTACAATAAGTTGCATGGAATCCCCCGTTCCCGCAGGTATGAAGCCATCTTGGAGGCTCAGATCGCAAGGACAAGAAAGCTAATGGAGGTTGGTGCAGTTATCTCGATTGTAACCCACCCGGAGAAAGATCTGAGCGAGCGGCCGGAGCTTCTGGACATCTATGATCAGTATCTACTTTATATCAAGAGTTGTCCTGATATCTGGTTTGCCACGGCAGGTGAACTTTTCAGATATTGGACGGGCGACAGTTGGTATTCAGCAGGATGATACCAAAGTTCATGAAGGCTGAAAGGAGGGCACAAACTATCATGGCAGATTTGAGATATCCTGGTCTTAGAAACCAACCGGACCAAGGTGAAAACCGGGGATGGTTACGCAAATCCATACAAAGATTCCTACGTGCGCAGTTTGGGCGTCCAACTGGTTTTTGGGGAAACACTGCAGGTAAGATTATGGCCCGCACACCCTCGAACCAGGAACGGATCCGTTGGACTATTTCGTTACTCGATATCGGCCCAGATGATCGACTATTGGAGATAGGATTTGGACCAGGTTTTGGGATTGAGTTGGTCAGCAAGATTGCGTCGGAAGGATTTGTCGTCGGGATTGACCATTCTGAGGTGATGGTAAGGCAAGCGAGTAAACGCAATGCCAAGGCGATACGGGATGGTAAAGTAGTGTTAAAGCTCGGGTCTGTTTCGAACCTGCTGAAGTTCAACGAGCCCTTTGATAAAATCTTTACTATCAATTCAATTCATTTCTGGACCGAACCAATCGATTGCCTGAAGGAATTGCGGAAGTTGTTGAGACCTGGTGGGGTCATTGGCGTTACGCTGCAGCCAAGATCCCGAAGCGCCACGGATGAAACTACAAAGGAGATTGGTGAGGAAGTTGCCATGAATCTAGAGCGCGCAGGGTTTTCAAAGGTCAGACTAGAAATCAGACAGGCGAAACCTGTGTCTGTCGCATGTGCGCTCGGAATCAGATAACCAAATAAAAAACTGCCAATTATTGAAAGACACTGTAGCCAACGCCCTGGTAGTTGCTAACAAGGAAAGTTTACGCATGACGGATTTTTGGATTGTCGCGCAAAATTGGGTGGCGCACAATGATAGGCAACAGTGATAAAAGGAGGAAAGCGCAAGATGATATTTTACCCTGACAAGAATAAGCCGTATCAACAACCGGAAGCTGAGAGTATCTATCAGCTTGTAAAAAGCCGTGCCGAGAAAGACCCTGATGCGATCGCCATCATGGCTCCCGAAAGGCCCCCTCTCTCTTATGGCCGCCTGCTCAATCAGGTTGAGAATACTGTAGAGAGGCTACGAACATTTGGTCTGAAGCGGAATGACCGGGTCGCCATAGTATTGCCCAACGGACCGGAGATGGCATTTGCATTTGTCGCAGTGGCTGCCGCGGCAACATGTGCGCCCCTCAATCCATCCTACCGGGTCAACGAGTTCGACTTCTATATATCCGACCTAAGAGCGAGGGCGTTGATGGTTTGGTCAGAGATGGACTCTCCCGCCAGGGAGGTAGCACAGAAACGTAACATTCCCATCATTGAGCTAACGCCAACCCTCAAAGCAGAGACAGGTATTTTCGAACTGACCGGAAAAAACCAGGCATTGTCCACCAGCGGTGTTTTCGCGCAGCCTGATGACACAGCCCTGGTGCTGCACACTTCGGGAACGACCTCTCGGCCGAAGATCGTCCCGCTGACTCAGACCAATATCTGCAGCTCAGCACATAACATTTCTGTAACACTTGAGCTGAGTGAAAAGGACTGCTGCCTAAACGTGATGCCGCTTTTTCATATTCACGGTCTTATCGGCGCGGTCGGTTCATCGTTGACAGCCGGGGCGAGCATCGTCTGCACACCGGGGTTGGATGCCGAGAGATTCTTTGAGTGGGTAGATACCTTTCAACCGACCTGGTACACGGCTGTTCCAACCATGCACCAGGCGATTCTGGCACGTGCGTCGGCCAATCGGGAGATCATCGCTCGACGCCCCATGCGATTCATTCGTTCCTGTTCTGCTGCTTTGCCGGAGCACGTCATGGCCGCACTGGAGGACGTATTTGGTGCCCCGGTAATTGAATCCTATGGAATGACCGAAGCATGCCATCAAATGACGAGCAATCCCCTGCCATCGTTACCCCGAAAACCGGGTTCGGTTGGGGTTGCCGCGGGGCCGGATGTTGCCATTATGGATAAGGCCGGCAACCTGCTTTCAGTTGGTGAAATCGGTGAGGTTGTCATCCGTGGAATAAATGTCACGGATGGCTACGAAAATAATCCGACTTCTAATCAGGGTGCTTTCACCAACGGCTGGTTTCGCACCGGCGACCAGGGCCGATTCGATAACGATGGCTACCTTTTCCTTACAGGCCGCCTCAAAGAGATCATCAATCGCGGCGGCGAGAAAATCGCCCCAAAAGAAGTCGATGAAATCCTCATCCAGCACCCGGCCATCACCCAGGCAGTCGCCTTTGCCGTGCCGCATGTTACGATGGGCGAGGATGTCGCGGCAGCTGTTATCTTGAGTGAAAATGCTGCAGTGACCGAAAGCGAAATTCGCGACTTTGTATCTGCTCGGCTTGCGGACTATAAAGTTCCCAGTCAGGTGCTGATTGTGGAGGAAATACCGAAAGGTCCCACCGGGAAATTACAACGCATTGGTCTAGCCGATAAGCTGGCTTTGAAGCTGCAGAACAATTTCGTCGCACCCAAGAATTCGGTTGAGAAACGGCTGGCAGAAGTCTGGACGGAAGTGCTGAACGTGAATCAAGTGGGTGTCCGTGACAATTTTTATGCACTCGGGGGAGACTCGCTTGCAGCGGCATTGATGACGATCGAAATTGAAAATCGCTTCAATGCAGCGATTTCTCTGGCCCATTTTCTAAGGTCACCGACCATAGAAACCATAGCCAGTCTCCTTCAGGAGCAGGAGTCGTCGAAATCCAATGCCTCTGTGGTGACGGGACAGGCAAAAGGCTCTAAACCGATCAAAGATTCATTCTGGTCCGGCCTAAAGAACCGTCTCCTCCAGCTTGTTGCGCTTTA
>JAGLUH010000216.1 GCA_023134875.1 Candidatus Zixiibacteriota bacterium | reverse complement strand
ATGATAGTAGTAAGTCGAGGTGCCATAATTGTGGAACGGATTGACCCCGTCGGGCAACGCATTGTTATGTACGGAAATGAAGATGTCGGCGTTGTGCCGGTAAGCAAGTTCAGGACGCTGGTAGATTCCCAGAGGGGAATCATCCACCCTGGTTAAGAACACCTTTGCCCTTTTCTTCCGGAGTATCTTAGCCAGTTCAAGGGCGATGGCAAGATTGGCATCTTTTTCCATCAGGCCGGTCGGGCCGATCGCTCCCGGATCGGGACTGTGACCCGGGTCGATGACAATGCGAACGTCACGTAGTCCCCATTTCAAGTTGGGAGCCGACTTCAGTTTGAGATGGAAGCGGCTGCCTTCATAGTAGCAATCGTAACCCCAGAGTGGTTGGTTCAGGTCGATGCTTAGCCGCATAACCCCTTCCTGCGGCTGTGACCAGTTAATCATGCTGATCATAGTGTCGGCGAAATCGTAACGAACCCAGTCGATGTTAGAGATGCAGTTATAGATATCGAGAATTATCTTGCCGGCACTGATGTCCTCTTCCACCCGAAAGGGCAATTTGGCGCCGCAATCAAAACTGACCAGAACACCCTGCTCAAGTTTATGAGTACGCACCAGCACCACTTCACCCTGCGGCCATTGCGTACCGGCGGGTAACAGATGAATCGCGCTGTCAGGCACCCAGGCGGGCTGGTTGGGCGCTAAGAGACCCCGCAGGTAGTTATCGTAGAAGCCGGTAATCCGAAACCTCACTCCCTGCGGCTGGAAGATCGAGAGGTAGCCCTTGCGAGGGCCGGTGCGAATGATCTGGACTGAGTCGACAAGCTCGCCGATTACTATTTCGTTACCGTCAAGGACAGCAAGTCTTCTCTCGTTGGTGGCACTGATGCAGTCGCAGGAAAGCGAATCGCCAAAGAAAGTGGAATCAGCACAATTCAGTACGGTCAAGGGGGAACGACATAGATAGTAGATGATGCTGGTTGAGTCGTCGATATGTTCCCTATTCAAAGTCAGGCAGCCGGAGTAGATTCCCCAAATGAGAAGTGAATCGGGAATATCGCCGTCGCCAAAGAGGTCTTCACCCCAGTAACTTTGTGGTCGGGGTGGTGTTTCTGTCAGCGGCAGCAAAGTGTCGCTACCCGACAGGCGGAAGTAGGTAAACCTGCCGGGCGTGCCGCGAAATGAGACATCAAGCATGTCACCCGGCAGCAAACCAAGATCACGTGAGGGAATCTGATGGCCGGCGACGATCACCAGGGAATCGCTCTCAGGCACCCGGTAGGGAGTGGGCACTATCACCGGCAAGTCATAAGCGACTGCTTCGCCGTCCCGTTTAGCATACAGATGAAAGATGAACTCTCCCGCAACAAGCGACAGGTAGGCAAGAAAGGCGCCGTTCTTATATACTTTGACCGGTGTGCCGTTGATGGTGAGTTCGACTCCGGGTGTGACATTGCCAAAGATAAAGGTAGAATCAACCGCCCTGATACGCTGGTTGGGTTTGGGATAGATTACTTCGATCTTCGGCGGCTGACCCTGTGCGACCACCAATGGCAACACCAAAAGCACTAGGCAGATCGTCAAGCGATTAGGCAAATATGTCATCATCGTATTCAACACCGATACCCTTCCTTTCAGGTAACAGGAGTTTGCATCCCTCGAAATAAGCGCCGCGGAACGGATCATTCGCAGTCAGCAGGAGTGCATCAAGATCATAGCAGTCGAAGAGCGACGCAATATGAAGAGCGGCGGTGATACCGATCGCGGTTTCAATCATGCAGCCGAGCAGCAGTTGCAGGCCGTATTCACGCGCCAGTCGCGCCATAGCGATAGTATTCTGTAGTCCACCGCACTTGGCTGCTTTAAGGTTGACACCGTCAATTACATATTGGTATTCGTGAATATCATTCTCTGCAATGATCGATTCATCCAGAAAAAGAGGAACGTCCACTCTTGATTTGATCTGGTCAAGGTCAAATAGATCAGGAGTAATGAGCGGCTGCTCCACGAACTCGATCGGATAACCGGAGAGGGATTTGAGACGTTCCACCGCCTGGTCAACGTGCCAGCCGCCGTTGGCATCAAGGCGCAACTTCACTTCACGTAAGGCAAGTACCTTGTCAATGAAAGAGAGGTCGCCGTCAAAACCGACCTTGAGCTTGAGAGTGTTGAAATCGGCCGCGCGCTCGATCTGTTCGCTGATCTCCCTGTCAGTACCATTCGATATGGTGAGAGAGCTTTCCACCCGTTGCGGTTTTGGCAATCCCAGGAAATTATAGAGCGGCCTGGCCTGCAACTTGGCCTGATAATCAAGATAAGCCATCTCCAAGGCGCAGCGGGCGACATTCAGTTTCTGCGGGAGTTGCTGCAATAACTCCAGCAGGTCTTTGTCTGTTGACAGTTCGATCTCATCCTTTGCCGGAGACAGTAAACTATCAAGCAGTTGATCCGCCGTCAGACCGTAATGAATCGAAGGCGATCCCTCGCCGATACCATCATGCCAGCAGGCAAGCAGGGTGGTTTTCTTAGTGGCGGCGGCTCCCGACAGGGTGAATCTGCTTTTCAGGTCAAGATCAAGAACTTTCAATTGCAGATGTGACTTAGCCATTAGAACCTCCGGTATCAATGCCTGACAGAGCAAGAATCCTCCGCACGGCAATGATTTCCTCCGCCAGATCGGCGCGGAAATCGGGATCACCCTGATTCAGCGACTCAATGACGACCATGCCCCGCAGTCGGGTAGCATGAATGATCCTGCCCTCACCGAGATGTAAGGCCACATGACCGGTGAAAAAGATCAAATCGCCCGACGACGAATCATCCCACTTCACAGGTGTCCCCTGAACAACCTGATCCTTGCTGTCGCGGGGCAGCAGTACACCGCAGCACCGAAAGATCGTCTGCACCAGGCCACTGCAATCAAAACCATAAGGTGAAGTTCCCCCCCAGAGATAGGGGAGGGAAACAAACTGCCTGGCTACCGCCACCGGATCAGTGGCACAACCGTCATCAGGGGATTGCAGTTTGCCTGAGACCAGCTCCAACGTCCGGTCACTCGCTGGTTCAAGGAAGTGTTTCCTGTCGGCAGCACCGTACAATAGTGCCCCATGAGGCAAGATAAACCTGTCATCTGAACTGGCTGGTCGCAGAGTGGCGAAGTTGGAGATAACAATCCAGATTTCTGCCGCGGCAGCCGGTACCGTCGCCAGATAGGAGGATGCAATCCAGCCGCCGTAGCCATCATCGGTATGCACCTGAATGAACTCACCCTGCTGTTCCATCACATCAACACGATAGCCATATAGCACCTGACTGATGCGCTCGCAACGATGATCGGGTTCTTTTCGCAGATCGGCCACCGGTACTCTGACAACCATTTCCCGCATATGATGATATATGCCGGTAATGTCCTGCCGGGCAACTAAAACTTCAGGTATAAGAGAAAGCCGGTGGATTCTCTTCAGGAATCCACCGGCTCGAATTGCCCTTAGCTCGGGTTAGAATGCAAACTTGACGGTGAAATAGCTGTGAGCGTCAAAGAACTCATTGTCCACCCAGGAATAGTCGAAGGCGATATTGGATGTCTCGCCCAGCGACACTTTAAGGCCCGCGCCCAGCGATGCGCCGTAGATGTAATTATCCTGCTGAGAGGCGATATAGCCGCCCCGCAGGAAAAATATATCATTGTAGGCATATTCAACACCGCCCTTGAACTCATCATTCGAAAAGTTGTTGGCCTGGAAAAGGCCGGTAACTTCCATCGAGTGCAGTTCATTGGTGTTGAGCAGATCCCAAGCCGCACCAAGCTGAATCGAAGAAGGCAGCTCGAAATTAGTGCTCTGCTTTCGTACTGTCTTGGCAGCGGAGTTCGGATCGTTGTCGTCGGGAATGACGTTAAACTGAAATCCCGGGCCGTCAAACCGCATTGAGGGTCCCAGGTTCTTGATCACGACACCAAATCGCAGTCCCTGCCATTGCGGGTTGTAGCCAAACCCAAAGTCAAAGACCACACCTTTGGCCGTAGCCAGATCGACCTTCTGGTTGATGAATGCTGCGGTGAAGCCAAACGACACCCTGTCAGTAAACTGACGGGCGTAGCTGAGGCCAATCACCGACACACTCGGGTTGAAATACTCGCCCGCGTCACCTTGTTCGTCATCCCAACTGGTTTTGAGAATGTCACCCACCGACAACACCTTCACGGAAGCGCCAAGGGTGCCAAAACCCTCGATGTTTGTCGTGATAGCAGCGTATTCAACGTCCATATCAGCGAAGTAGTCAAGGTGCGATAACATCACCTCAGTGCCCTGCTGCATTGCCGCTCCGGCAGGATTCCAGTAGAGCGCGTCCACTCCGTAGCTGTTGGCGACCACGGTACCTCCCATCGAGGTGCCGCGAGAACCGACCGGGATGCGTAGCGCCTGAGCGCCGGCAGTGCCGAGTTTCTTATCGCTCTCAGCGAGGAGCACAGCGCTAAGAACGAGAATGAGCGCTAACGATATCGTCAGAATCTTTCTCATCGTTTTTCTCCTCACCTTAGAAGTTGGTTAACTGTTCAACTTCAGTGAATATAGCCATCTTGCCGAACTTGCTGCCGATGCCATCCGCCTCAATCAGCCAAACGTAGATACCGGACGCAACCCACATGTCTTCATCCGTCTTGAGATCCCAGTAGATTTCGCCTCCGCCTGCGAATACTTCAGCAACGGTCACATCCATGGTTCTCACCAAATCGCCGGCCAGGTTGAAAATGCGAATCTTCATATCGGCCGGTGGTACGTTGATGAACTTCATCATCCGGTCGAACTGATCCACTTCTTCCTCGTAGAAGGCGTAGTACGGATTCGGGACCGTCTTGATATTGTCAAGCGACAAGGCGATAAAGTCGCCATCACTTTCAGTCGCTCTTTTGGTTACGAACCTGAACTTGTCCGCCGGTATATTCGGCTTCGAGGCGATGATGATGAACTTCTGACCATCCTGAAGGTATTCGTAGGGATCACGATCGCCGCGGCGAGAAGGCCACATGGCATAAAGACAATCACAGTCGCCGTCAGGTCCGTCGCCGATCACATCCCAAATGGTTGCCTGCGTATACAGGGGATTCGGGGTCTCCGAGTAGTCGCTGTTCATGATAAAGAGATACTCGCGCCCACCGTTAGTGGCACCTGGCAACCAACTCGAATCCTGGGAATCTTCGCCTTCGTTCTCAACAAAGCAGACGTTAAGCTGCCTCTCCGGACTGGAGGTAACATCCCACACCGTGAAGGGACAATCATAATAGCCGGTGTAGCCGTAAGAGGGATCGGCGCCCCTGGTGTAAAGAACCGCCTTCTGAGTAGTGGTGAAGCTAAACCTGATCTCGACACTGACATAATCGGTGGCGGTCACATTGGAACCGAAGAAATCGGGACCGTTCATGAGGCCGCCGAAGAAGAAGTCTCCGCCACAGTCGACACCGGAAAGCCAGCGTTCGCTGCCTTCCCAATCCCAGTCGACGATACCGGGAGGCAGACCGGTGGCGCGCACCATGATGCCTTCCTGCACCGGATAGTCAAAGTTGTCATCCTGGTTCGTCTGGTTCGCCAGAAGGGTGTCTCCGGTGGTAATGTTCTTGAGATTCCAGGTGAGGTCCTCATTGAAGGATACTTCGTATTCGTCGCCGGTGACCTCGTCCGGATAGATGTATTCGATATAGACGGTCCCATCGCTGCCACCGGACACGTGTTTAGCTTGTTCGGAGAACGCGCCGATATGAGTCATGGGCCTGACCTCGTAGGCGACAATCGGTGACTCAAGCGTCGCTACCAGATGACCAAGCAGGTTACCGCCGGGATCGTAGAACATACTGGTGTCATTAACATCGTAGGAGTAAGCGGTGACTGCGAAGAAATAGGGTCGGTTATCCATAAGCATCCCGCCGGTGATCTCATCCCTTTCGATAAGCCGATGGAATTCAAGCCCTGTATTCTCGCCCTTCTGGGCGATTGTCCTCTGGGTACCACCAGCCTCTGCGTCAACTACGTCGGTGTAAATCAGGCCAACGTCATTATCGACATCGAACGTCGCGAATTTGTGCCACGGTCCGACTGATGTCTCTCCCTCGTAAAGATTGAAACCTTCAAAATGAAACTCCTGTCCAAGAGCCTCATTCATCTGGATATCACCAACCGCGTCATTACTCCACGCAAGGTCGATGAAACCATCCCCACCGCGGATATAGATCTCGGGCGCCGGCGGCGGCATGGGAATATCAAAGTTGAGGTCAAACACCGCTTGTGCCCCCTCATCGATCTGCTTCAAGGCGGTGATGGAAGAGAGCGGGCTTGAACCCTGCCCCACCAGAACCGCGCAGACAACTTCCTGAGTGTCCCCCGGTTCCATCGTGAATGGACCTGAACTCATCATGAAGCGGCGGTCAGCGGGCGAGGAATCCACCCAGCCACTATCGGTCACTGGATCCCCTGCCAACACGAATGTAGTGGTGTCACCGGTTATAGGGCAGACGGCAGGAATCATCAGGCCCGATGCGCGGTCCTTCCTGTACCCGAGCATGAACAGATAACTCTGTTCCGCGCTGCGCGGGTCTTCACCATTGATGTACTTGCC
>JAGLUH010000215.1 GCA_023134875.1 Candidatus Zixiibacteriota bacterium | reverse complement strand
TTGACAGAAGCAGAGGGAATGGGTAATTTTAATTGGTGTAAATCTAATGGATGTTGGGCCATGGATTGGTCCAGTGCGCATCCCATATTCTTATGGGATGGCCGGTTGGTAACGCGTTAACCACCAGGAGGAGGTGACGTCTATGGAGTTATACAATCTGGTGATTGAGGAGCTTGAGGAGAAGATTGCCCCCGCTGGCATCAGCCAGGGCGGGCAGTAAAGCTCCAGATAGTCAGCCGGTATTTTTGAGGGTCGCTTTGGCGACCCTCTTTGTTTTCAAGTGGTCAGAGCTGAGACTTTTTCCAGTTCGGCGGCAATCCTGGCCTTGTCAGGATCAGCAAGATAGCTGCGTCTCAGGTCATCGTCAGGGATGCTTTCCGCCAGCTTTTTCAGGACAGCAAAGGCTTCAATATAGCTCTTTGCGGAACGCTCGTACTTAGACAAGGCAAGATAGGTGGCACCCAGTTCGCCAAGTGCCCGCCAGCGAAGCTCCCAGTCCCAAATTCTTAGAGCTCCCTCAGCCGCATCTTGCAGGATAGCTACCGCCTCAGATAACACCCCCCGCCGGTGCGCCAGTTGACCCTCAAGATAGTGAAGGCGCGGCTGTAGCAACTCGCTGCCATCAAAGGGTTCAAGTGCCGATGCTTCCGTAAGTGTCTCTTCGGCATCTTTGATACTGCCACTGCACAGGTGGTACTGCGCTAGTTCAAGATTTACCACAAGTTTCTCCCGTTTGACTGATAGTCTGGCAAGGAACCGCTGCGCTTCGTCAAAGGCAGTCAACACTTCCTTACTGCAAGCGCCGCCAGCCGCCAGCAATTGCGCCTTGGCAATCAACAGGTTAGCTTTCTTTTTTGTTTCCCCGAGTTTATTGGCGTATTCCATAGCGATATCGAGCTGCTCAGCCGCCCGATCAAAAGCAAAGAGAAGCAGATAATATTCGCCCAGCAGGCTGGCCAACTCAAGGGAGAAAAGCGAATCTGTTACCTGCTCTTCATGCCGGGCCGCTACTTCGTAGAGCTTGCCCGCCTTGCGATAATCTCCCTCTTTCATAAACAGGGCAGCCAGCTTGGCGGTGAAAACACCACGGTGGGAATGATCATTCTGTGGCGTCAGCCGTAAGCCGGCGTAGTATGCCTGCCTGGCGGCAGTGAAATCGCCCAGGAATGATTCAACTTCGCCCAGGTTCTCATAATTGAAAAGTAGTTCTTTTTCCGCACCCAGTTGCTGATTAATCTTCATTGACTGATCCAAGTATGATTTGGCCAGCTTCAGTTCATCGAGCCAGAAATAGGATACGGCGATGTTATTTGCTGTACGTGCCAGTTGCCCCTGCTCTCCGATCTCCCGGGAAATGGCGAGGGACTCCTTGAATCGGGCAATGCCTTCGTCGAACTCGTTCTGAATGCAACTGATGATAGCCAGATTACTCAGGGAGGAGGCGATATCTTTCTTCGCTCCCAGCGGTCTCTGTATCTCCAGGGCTTCCTGGTATCTCTGTTGTGCCTGTTTCAGGTCGCCTTTGATCCAGCAGATGTTGCCGATATTGTTATAACAGTGTGACAACTCCAACTCATCGCCCAACTCGCGATAAAGCTCCACAGCGCGATCGAGAACCTTGAAACCGCGACGGTAATCGCACCTGGCCTTGTACAGGTCACCCAGAGCCTTGTAGGCCTCCGCCACCAATTGTTTCTCCCCGGTTCGGCAACCGATTCGTACTATCGCCGCATAGTTTGATAGTGCCCGACTGAAATCACCGCCATCCTTGGCAAGATGGGCTGAGCCTATCAGTACTTTCAGATATCGCCGGCTGTCTTCTGTAATCCCCGGCAATGCCAGGACGGCGGCCATCACGGGGCGGGCCTTTTCCGGCTTGTTTTCTTGCCGCAGGTCAGCTGCCAACCGCAGGGCGGTATCTATCGCTTCAGGAATTCTCCCCACCTGGGTCAAATGGTAAAAAAGTTGCCTGTGTCGATCGTCCCCTGCTATTGTTGCGTCCTGCGTGATCAGTTCAATCCATTGGCCGTGTAGCTCTTTTTGGGACACTCTATCAAGTTGATGGTAGAAAAACTCGCGGCGGTAAGAACCAGCAAACTGATAATTGTCCTGCCGCAGAATTCCCAATGTCGCCAGCCTCTCCAGCGAATGCTGGCTTACAATCCCTGAGGTGACCAACTTCATCCGGTCAATACCAAACCGATCTGCCGCCAGGAAGGAAAGGGTGACGACAAAATCAGTGGGAACATCAGCGGTCATGTGGTCAACTGCCTTATAGTACTCCAAGGGTGGCTGATATTCGACCGGCTGGGGCAGATCAAGCCGCAGGCCACTAACGTTGGCCGTCATCAGCATTTTGCACTCTAAATCCCGGAGGACAATTTGCAGCAGGTGTATATTCCCACCGCTATAATGATATAGCAGATCAAGCGTCTCCTCATCAATCCCACCGGCGAACAGCTTTCGCAGAATCACCTCCAGGGCGTGGCGATCAAGCTCCGGATAATCAATCTCTACTCCTCTCTCCGGCAGCCGGTCAGCCAGGGGGCGAAGAGTAACGGAATGCAACCGGCTGGAGTCGGGCGATTGGTATTGTAAACTGCCGTTGTCGCCGGTTCTGATCTCCTTACCGCTAAGCTTAAGGTGGTCTAAGAGAGTGGCGGTCAGACCGGAAGCGTCCGCCTGGTGATGGCTGACAATGAGATAATCGCGCTCCAAATCCTCAAGCCGCTGGTTCACAAAGCTGATGTTGTAGCTGGTGAAATGGTGATATAACTGGTCGAGCACTCCGTGGCAGCAGGTAGATGGTGGCGGCAACAGTCTATCGAGCGCCAGTTGCTCGGCGAGGGCGCTCGCCGACTTGAAGCGGAGTTCAGGATCAGGATCGAGGCATCTCCTGATGGTTCTTGTCAGACGCTGGGAATAGGAAGCAGTGATTGTCTCGAAATCGAGCCGGTCAAGTTGCTGTTTGAGAGAGATCGTTTTGAGAGGATCAGTCGCCACAAAGGGCAGTTCGCCGGTGGCCAGGCGATAGAGAATCACGCCGACGGAATAGATATCAGCCTGGATAGTTGCCGCCTGGTTATCGATTATTTCCGGAGCCATGTATATAAGTGTGCCGCCACGATCGCAGCCGCCTTCTCCGGAAGCCAAGCCCAGGTCGGTAATAGTTGGCCGCTTCCGGCTGTCAAGCAGGATATTATCGCCCTTGAGATCGCGATGGATAATGCCGAGGCTGTGCAGGTACGCCACCGCTGAAAAGAAACTGCCCAGCGATGCGAATTTATCTACTGATGGCAGGTGATCGGTATAACCATACAAGTCGCCGCCCGTAAGCAGTTCCATGACAATAAAGGGGCGCCCGTCAGCGCTCCAGCCGAAATCCCAGAGTCGACAAATGCCGCGATGCCTCAGGCTGCGCAGGATCATGTATTCCTGTTTGAAACCGGCGATAGTTGCGGCATCACGGCTGTTGGCCACTTTTACGGCAACTTCGCCATACTCCTGATGTATGGCTGCGTAGACCAGTGCGCTACCCCCTTTGCCGATCAGCGAGAGAGCGCCAAGCCTTGCCGACTTGGGGAGTACATTTTCCATTATGCGGAATCTACTTTTTCTTCGGCAGCGCCACCCGGAACTCCGAGTAGTGATGCAACTTACTATCTACCGTTATGGTGCCGGAATGACCTTCCACGATTCGCTTGCAATTCGCCAGCCCCAAACCGTGACCTTCGGGCTTGGTGGAAAAATGGGGTTCAAAAATGTGGGGGAGATTTCCGGGAGATATGCCGCTGCCGTTATCGCGTACCGTGGTGATCACCTTGCCCCGCTCGGAACTGATGGTAATCCTGATCTCCCGTTTGTCTTTCTTGTCATGCAACGCATCAGCAGCGTTGTAGAGCAGGTTGACGAAAACCTGCTGAATTTGACCAACGTCAATTTCGCAATCGGGCAATTCGGGGTTGCTGCGTACAACAAAAGTGACATCCTTAAACCGTGGCTGCGTCTTCACCGAAAAGAGCAGGTCATCAATCACGTGGTTGATATTGTAGGTGACGCGCTCCTGCTTGAGATTGGAAATATCCATTAGGTCTTCGGTGAAGCGTTTCATCTTGTCGACACCGGCCAGGATGGCGTTGCATGATTCCTCCGCTTTCTGGTGCTGCCCGGTCATCAGCCGCATCTGCACCAGCTCGGCATTGTTGAAAATAATTGCCAGGAAATTGTTCAACTCGTGGCCGACCGATGCCGCCGCTTCACCCTTGGCAATCAGTTTTTCCGAAACGGCGACGTAGTTTTCCAAGATCACCTTCTCGGTGATATCCTCGATAACGATGATTACTCCTCTACCGGAGCGGTCAACTTCCTCAAGTGGAGAAATCTTGACCGAGAGAACCTTCTCCGTCTCACCGATGGTGAGATAGCTGCGCGGCAGCGCTTCGTCGATGCCGTTGGCGATCACATTGCGGCAACCCTGCAGCCACCGTGCCGGTACATCGCCACCGAGAAGTGTATCAAGCCGCTCCCCACGATTCTGCGTGCTGCCGAAGATTTTTTCAGCGGATGAGTTTATCGTCATTATTTCCAGGCGGCTGTTCAGCACGATCAGTCCGACCGGCGAATTCGAGACGATGTTCTCGTTATAGCGCTTCAGGCGCACGATCTTCTCATAGAGCCGGGAATTATTGAGGGCGATCGCCGCCTGGGTGGCAAACAGTTCGAGCAGGTAGAGGTCGCTCTCCAGGAACAGGCACGCCTGCGTGGAATTATCAAGGTAAATGACGCCGATCGCTTTGTCCTTGATCTTCAAAGAGACGCACATGATCGACCGCAGGTTCAACTCGGAGACTGACTTGTTACTGCTATAGCGCTCATCGGTCTGGGCGTCGGAAGTATAAATCGACTCACCGGTGGCGGCCACTTGGTTGGCGATCGAGCGGGAGAACTTGAAATCCTCCTGCAGCATCTCTTCGCGACGCAGGTTGTGGACGGTGCGAAATTGCAGCTCGTTGTTTTCATCAAGTAACATGAGAAAACCGCGCTCCGCCTTGAGCAGCTTGATAACCCGCTTGATTACAATCTGGAGGATTTCATCGGTAACGAGCGTGCTGTTGATGGCGGCGGATATCTCCAACAACATCTGGTAGTTTGAGATTTCACTACTCTTCGCCTGGTCGCGGGAGAGATGCGGCCGCGCCTTGGTGATTGCGGATACGGATTTCTCCATGCGCGCCAGCGGATCGGCAAGCTGACCGCCGTTTTCCGTCTCTTCGGATTCTTCGCTGATGGGTAAGATAAACTTATCGGTACGTTCCAGGCTCTTGGGGCCTTTATTCGTAAAGGGCATACTTCCTTCCTTAGTTGCCAAACTGCCGGTGGCTAACCTTATACCTCACTTCCAGCTATCGGCGGCGACGGCGATTTATTAACTATTGTCTCAGAATTTGATTTCAGTTTGCAGTTGGGCGGGAATGAAGTTCTGGGAGGTTCTCAATTCCGACCGGTTTCTCAAGCCGGTCGATTTAACCAGGAAGCTTATTACCCGGTCAGGCAGGGAGCTGCTTTCGCGACCGGCGGAACGTCCCCACTTGAGCCATTCCCGGATTTCGCCCATTCTTTCCAGGGTGAGGTATTTCGTATCGACAGCACAGGCCAGGAAGCTAAGGCGCTGGTAATCGTCACGCTCCAGCACCAGCGAGAAATAATGAGCTTTGTCGAGATAATCGAGCAGCAATCGCAGGGAGTTGTAGCGTCTTTCCACCTCCCAGCCGAATTGATCCTGATAATTGAGAATGAATTTCTCTTCCCAGCGATCATAACTGAGGGTGAAATAGTGGATATTAGTCACACGCAGCCGATCAAACCAGAGCTTTCGCTTCTGCCACAATTCCATTCGGCAGATCAGGGCGATATCCTCACCGCTGACCAGCGCAGTGGAATCATCCGCGCCGAGAAAAGCAGCGACCGGAAATTGAACCTTTAGAGTATCACCCGCAAATGAGACCGGCAGCGAGGTGAACCGCTCCGCCCGGGCGGAAAGCAGAGCACCGCCAAATACTACCAAAATCACCAATAGTCTCGCCGCCGCGCGCACCTTTAGAACGATCTGTTAATCAGGATACTGATCTGGATACTATTGGTAAATCCATTGATCTGCCGCGTTAGTTCCAACCGAATATCATTGATGACCGTCAAGCCGACACCAACATCACCGCGCCACTGGCCATTGGTGAGAAAATCACTCTCCCAGCCGGTCTTGCCGATATCAAAGAGAAGCGCCACACCAACATCGCTACGGGAGAAGTCTAACACATACTCGAGATTAGCCATTGCCATGCGCGTACCGCAAAACTCCTTGATATCGTAAGCCCGCAGGGTGCGGATGCCGCCGAGATAGAAATACTTGTGCAGAGGCAGGTTGCCGGTAGCGGTGCCGTAGATCAGGCGGAAATTGAGATTCTGCCGGTAGGTCAGGGGCTGATAGCGGCGCAGTTCCATGACCACGCGATCATAGTCGAAATCAGAACCGAGCCGCTGGGAAGCATGCTCCGCTCCCGTCATGGCATACCAGCCGGAACGCAGCAACTCCCCGTGACGACCTTCAACTGTGCTGTAGGTATAGCAGAGCAGCAGAGATGCTTCATCCTTGTCGTAGTCGGAGAGATGCTCAGTTAAAGTCTCATCGGTGACTGAGGAAAAATTACCGCGGAACCGCTTACCGCCGCCGAAGAGTGACCAGAGGTTGGGGTTAGCCTCCAGGAAACGCAACTCCTCGAAGCGATAGTCGAGGCGAAAGGTATGGTCGTAACCAATGGTCTGCTCGAAAAAAAAGCTGCCTCCTTCACCCTCGTAGTAGTCGCGGAAATCCTCACGCGCTATAATCGCATAGAGAGAATTTTCCTTGGTGCGGCAACGCCATTCATCCTCGGTGGCGGTACGGCGATAAACCTCGCCGCCAAAACTGGTCTGGTGATAATCAAAGAGGCGCTGCTCGAAACCAAGCCGATACTTGGAGCGTTTCGACCAGAAACCATAGCCATATTCGACATAGAATTCCGGCATGAATTTCTCCTGCGAATGGAAAGCAAGCCTGCCGGTGCCGATCAGACCGTCCACGCGGTTGTACGCCACCGTGCCGTTTAGGTCAATAGCGTGTTTCGACTGCTGATAACGCCGTTTGCGCTTAAACGGCCGCCGTTTCCATTTTTCCGTACCCTGCCAAGTTCCATAGATGCGGGAATCACGATGCCGTTTGATACTGCCACCGACAGCGAGGACATCACGCTGAC
>JAGLUH010000214.1 GCA_023134875.1 Candidatus Zixiibacteriota bacterium | reverse complement strand
GCTGCAAAGAACATCTCAGTCATATCTCATGCCCCAAGAGGTCATGACTTACAACTACAACTTCCGACATTCACGCGAAGCGCGAAGAAGTATCTGTCAACGTTGCAGCATAGCCAAGCGGGCAGATCATTTGATCTGCTTGGCAATCCTGTAAAGAATTAACTTCTACTTGTCTTCAGATTTGGCTGCCCGATACGCAGCGACGATCTTCTCGGTGATCTCTTTAGGTACCGTCTCGTAATGACTGAACTTCTGGCTGTGTCGCCCGCGTCCGCCGGTGATTGAGCGCAATGAAGTCGAGTACTTGTACAACTCGGCCAGCGGCGCCTGTCCGCGAACAAGCTGGTACTTGCCCTTCGGTTCCATACCCATGATCTTGCCACGTCGCGAGGACATATCACCCATCACATCGCCGGTGTTTTCGTCGGGAACGACTATCTCCAGGTCATAGATCGGCTCCAGCAGTACCGGAGCACACTGCAAAAAGGCCTGCTTGAACGCCATTGAGCCGGCCACCTTGAAAGCCATATCAGATGAATCAACCGTGTGGAACGAACCGTAAAAAAGCGTCACCTTGAGATCGACCACCTTGTGCCCGGAAAGCCCCCCCTGCTGCATCGCCTCAACAATCCCCTTCTCCACCGAGGGGATGAATTTGACGGGAATGACACCGCCGCTGATTTTATTCACGAAGTCGAATCCCTCGCCACGTTTTAGGGGAGCGATTCGGATATGAACATCGCCATACTGTCCCCGGCCGCCGGTCTGCTTCTTGTAACGGTACTGGGTTTCGGTTTTACCAGTGATGGTTTCACGATAGGGGATAAGCGGCTCCTGCAATTCAACTTCGATGCCGTAAATGTTTTTCAGTTTACTGGCAATGACATCAAGATGCATTTCCCCCTGGCCATGCAGGATAGTCTGCTTCAACTCCGGGTTGTTCTCGAACTGGAAGGTCGGGTCTTCCCGCCGCAGGCTGTTCAAGCCGGTCGACATCTTCTCCTCATCTCCCTTGCCGACCGGTTTGACGGCGAAATCGATATTGGGCGACGGATATTCAATCGGAGGCAGTTGAATCCCATCTTTTTTGACGCAAAGAGTGTCGCTGGAATGAGTATCCTTCAGTTTCACCAGGGCGCCGATATCGCCGGCGTGCACTACGGTCATCTCGGTGCGTTCCTTGCCGTTGAGCGTGAATACCTGGCCGATCTTCTCCGAGGAACCACGATTGGTGTTATACGCTTCGTCTCCGGCCTTGAGGTTTCCCGAATACAGCTTAAACAAAGTCAACTCACCAACATGTTTCTCGATCAGGGTCTTGAAAACAAAGGCGCAGAACGGCTCATCCTCGCCGGTTATAAGGGGGACAACTTCCTCGCCCTTCATAACATTTATCTCGGTGATGTCCGCCGGCGCGGGGAAGAACTGGAGGATGAAATCAAGCAGGGGACGCGCACCTCGGTTGGTGGTGGCGCTGGTGACGAATACCGGATAAATGACACGGTTGGTAATCGCTTTCTTAAGGCCAACCTTGATCTCATCCGGAGTCAGTTCGCCGGCATCGAAGTATTTTTCCAGCAGAGCATCATCCGCCTCGGCAGCCGCCTCTACCAGCTTGTCGCGCGCGTCCCGGCAGGTCGCTTCCATGTCACCGGGAATGTCGATGTCAGTAACGGAACCATCCTCTTTGTATTCATAAGCCTTCATCTTCACCAGATCGACAAAACCCTTAAAGGTGGCCGCTTCGCCAATCGGTAACTGTACCGGCAGAACTCGATTGGAAAAGCGCTCCTGCGCCCGGGAGAGCGCCTCCTGGAAGTTGGCATGTTCCTTCTCGATCTTGTTTATCGCCAGCGCGAGAGGGGTGTTGTATTTCTCCGCCAATTCAAAGGCATATTCACTGCCCGCCTCGGGTCCGGCGATCGCATCAACCACCAACAGGGCGGTTTCAATCACCCGCAGAGCAGTCACGACTTCACCGGTGAAATCGGCAAAACCGGGCAGGTCAAGGATGTTGATCTTGTGGTTCTTATACTCACAATGAAGCAGCGTGCCACTTATGGAGATCGTACGCCTGATTTCTTCCTCGGTGTAGTCCGAGACAGTCGAACCATCTTCCACCTTTCCCAGCCGGTTGATTGCCTTTGCCGAGAAGAGCAGAGATTCCGCCAGCGAGGTCTTGCCGCAGCCACCATGACCAACCAGAGCAATGTTTCGAATCTGTTCGCCGCTGTATTCTTTCAACTCATCCTCTCCTGCAATAAAACTACAAGCTCAAGAAATTAAACAACTATGTTAGTCGCTTGCCCGCTCCTTGTCAACTGAAATTATACGCGGCAGGGTTACAGTAAGCAATCAGGCGGGATAATAAATATGGCAAGGGGCAGGCAAAGCCTGCCCGCCCACGCACCCTATCTGCAAAACCAACCTCAGCGT
>JAGLUH010000213.1 GCA_023134875.1 Candidatus Zixiibacteriota bacterium | reverse complement strand
AATGACATCCTTTTATCACTCTTTACTGCTCTTATAGTACGGGTTTTTTCCCATATGCATCATCGATGATGATGGAGAGCACGTCATCGATCGTGATAATCCCTTCAAGCTTGCCCTCGTCGTCCACCGCCGGCAGCGCAAACAAATTGTACTTGTCCAGGACGTATGCGACCTCTTTCACCGACGCGTCAACATGTACGCTCGGCGGCTTGACCTGCATCACGTTGTCCATTGTTGCGTCGAGCGGCTCAAGGAGAAGTTTTCTGAACGAAACAGCGCCGAGCAGACGCTCGGTCTCGTCAATCACATACCCGTAATAAATGGTTTCGGCCTTTCTGAGCTCAGTACGCTTGATGTGTTCGATCGCTTCTTCGACGGTCATCCCGGGCATAAGCGTGATAAACTCCGTCGTCATCAGACCGCCAGCAGTATCGCTCTCATGCTCCAGGAGTTCTGAAAGATCGCGCGCCTTCTGGTTTGAAAGCATGCCCAGTATGCGGTCGGCGCTCCGGCGAGGCAGGGCGCCGAGAAGGTCAGTTGCTTCATCCGCCGGCATGCGTTCCATAAGATCCACCGCTGTGCGCGTATCAAGATCCTCGATGAGCTCACGCTGCCATTTGAGTTCCAGCTCGGTAATGATCTCAACCTGGCGCTCGACGTCTATTGTCTTGAAGAGCGCCACGCGATGCTGCGGATCGAGTTCCATAAGCATCTCGGAAATATCGGGCGGCGGAATCTTTTTCAGCTCCTCCTGCTCGATGCTGAGCTTCAGCCGCCCGGTGGAAACCTGAATGTCGATGGGCTGCACGAACTTCCATGCGATGAACCCCTCGTCGGTGAGGTAGCGCGCATGGCGATTGAGCAAACGAACCATGCCGTCGACCAGGCGCCCCCATCCCAGCCGGCGCACCAGACCGCGCAGGCCCACATCGACGTGTACAAGGCGCAGGTCCTGACCCACGCGCAGGAAATGCAGATCGTTCACACGAACGACCTTGCGGTTATAGGTGTCAACCACCTGCTGATCCAGGATACTGGTTCGCAAACTTGCCTGCATCGGCTCACGATAACGCTGCGTCACGGTAAGCGATTCGACCGGCTGCCGGACCTGAATCTGACCGTTCTGAAATGAAATCTGAGAAATCGGAATTACGTAGAACTGTTTTTTGAGATGACCCTTGGCAACGATGATATCGGAGACGGTGGGAAACGGCTCATCGAGCTTGGCGAAGAAGTCGTACGGGTGCCCCAGCCATCGACCATGACGGTCGACAACATCCTTTCCCGTAAGCTCGGTAAAGAATATAAACATCGCTCACAACGGGGCTGCCCGCCTCCTTCAAATAATCGCTACTGTCTTCGTCAATCTTCATCGTGACCGTTCTATGGCATAGAAACTGCCGGTCTGGCAACTATTTTTCGGTTCATCCGGGATTTTGGTACTTGAAAGGGATCCCTCGGCTCGGTCTTCGACCTCGCTCGGGATGACAATTTTAGCTCTCAAATAACCCCAGCAACTCTCTAGGCTCATCGATGATCGTCTTCACCCCTGCAGCCTTAAGTTCAGTAGCTGTACGAAATCCCCAGCTCACGCCGACCGGATACATACCGGCATTGATTGCCGTGAGTATATCCATCTCGACATCGCCGACCATGAGGCACTCGCTGGGTTGAGCATTCATGTCGTTGAGGATGTCGTGCGCCACGTCGGGCAATGGCTTGAGCACACGGTCGGGCCTGGCGCCTTCGACGCGCACAAACGAATGCTTGGGAAAGTACTGCGCGATCTGCCGCACCGCCCTTTCATGAGGTTTGTTGGAGAGCACCGCTATCTTGATCCCGCGGCGCACCAGCTCATCCAAAAGTTCAACAATACCCTCATAGGGCTTTGTCTTTACATAACGCCGCTTTTGGTACTCCGCATAGGCATTCATCATGCATGTAGTGATAGTGTCTTCATCACGATGCTTCTCGGGCAGCACACGACCTATGAGGTCCTCAATACCCGCGCCCACAATACGCTTGTACGTGTCGACATCATGCGTGGGAAAACCACGACGCGCAAGCACCAGATTTATCGCGTCGGCGATGTCGTCGATGGTGTCGAGAAGCGTCCCGTCAAGATCGAATATGACTGCTTTGAACGTCATTGCGCGGCTTCTAACACAGTCGGCGCTATTTGCAAGTTGTCTAAACATAGAGGTTCATATACGATACCGTTTGGTTGTCATCCCTCGCTGCGCTCCGGATCTTTTAGCTTGTCATCCCGGCCCCCGGCTTATTACCTGCCGGGGCAGGCTGCGAGCCGGGATCCAG
>JAGLUH010000212.1 GCA_023134875.1 Candidatus Zixiibacteriota bacterium | reverse complement strand
TCGCTTTCGGCGCCGCCAACGCCTATATCGGCTTGAAATTCGGCATGACGATCTGCGCGTCGATTCCGGCAGCGGTCATCTCCATGGCGGTATTGCGGGTCTTTTTCAAACAGGCGACCGTTTTGGAAAACAACATCGTCCAGACTGTCGGTTCCGCCGGTGAATCGTTGGCCGCCGGTGTGATCTTCACGATACCGGCGTTTTTCATCTGGGCGGCCAAGTACAAGTATGAATACGACTTCGGCATCTCCGGCTGGACAATCGTCGCCCTCTCGCTGTTGGGCGGCGCTATGGGTATCTTGCTGATGATTCCGCTGCGCAAATACTTAGTCGAGCGCGAGCATGGACGTCTCAGGTTCCCTGAGGGTACCGCCTGCGCCGAGATAATCGCCGCCGGTGATGAGGGTGGCAGCAAGGCGAAGACGGTCTTCTTCGGTATTGGTGTGGGCGCCTTGTACAAAATCCTCTATGACGGTTTTCGTCTTTGGCCGGAATCGCCAGCGCACGATTTCAAGACAAAACAACTGGACGGCGCCACGATCGGCATGGACGCCACGCCGGTGCTGCTCGGCGTCGGTTATATCATCGGCCCGCGGATCGCCGGTCTGATGCTTTCCGGCGCGGTGCTCGGTTACATTGCGCTGGCGCCCCTGATCAAGTATATCGGTATGTATATCCCCGAAGGAATCAATGTCCTGCCCGCCGATATGGCTGTTGCTGATATGGGTTCGGCCGATCTGCGTAACTATTTCATCAAGTATCTCGGTGTCGGCGCGGTCGCCGTTGGTGGCTTTGTTTCACTGCTAAAATCGATGCCGACAGTAGTCCACTCTTTCTCACAAGGCATGACGCAGATATTTAAGCGGGGTGAAACCGGTACCGCCAAACGGAAGCGCACCGATGACGATCTGCCGATGTGGGTGGTACTGGTGGGAACGTTGCTGGTGGCGCTGGCGATCTGGGCGCTGCCGGGGACGAACCTGCAATTCATCGGTGTCATTCTCGCCCTGATTTTCGGGTTCTTCTTTATCATCGTTGCCGCCCGTATTGTCGGTATTGTCGGCTCGTCGTCATCACCGGTTTCGGGAATGACTATCGCCACTCTCCTGGTCACCTGCCTGATTCTCTCCGCTTTCGGTATCTCCGGTTTCAGCGGCATGGTGACGGCGCTCTCGGTCGGGGCGGTAGTTTGTATCGCTGTCTGTATGTCCGGCGATATCGCGCAGGATTTGAAAACCGGCTGGCTGCTGGGGGCAACGCCGCGTCGACAGCAGTTGACTGAATTCATCGGGCTGGCTGTGTCCGCGCTGACGATGGGAGTGGTCATATTCGTTTTGGCCGATACTTTTGGTTTTGTCAAGGATGCCGCTCATCCTGATCCGTTACTGGCGCCGCAGGCGAATATCATGGCTACTCTCATCGAGGGTATCTTCCAGGGTCAACTTCCCTGGATATTGATAATCTCCGGCGGTATGATCGCGCTCTCGATTGAACTTCTCGGCATCGGCTCGCTGCCGGTGGCAATCGGGCTTTACCTCCCTCTGTCGCTGTCGACACCGATTATGGCGGGCGGTTTCCTGTGCTGGCTGGTCGGCAAAGTAATGGGTCGCAAAGACGCACGAGCCAAGATTCGCCAGGAACATGGAATTCTTTTCGGATCGGGACTGGTCGCCGGTGACGCTCTCCTCGGTGTGATAATCGCCTTTATAATTATGGGGTCAACCGGCTACAAGGCATTCTATGACAGCTTACCGGACGGGAGGCTGGACGGCACACCGGGTATGCTGCTCTCACTGGCGATGTTCGCGTTGACAATGGCGATCTACTGGTTCGTCGTCAAGCGACAGAGCAGGTCGTAATTACTTGCAATCACGCCGGTTAGGGTAATACACAGAAGTTGGCGCACGTGGGCGTACACCAACCACAAAATGATGGTCAGGTGGGCTACCTGTCTACAAGTCGGTGTCGTTATCGGACGTAAATCGTCGGTCGGCTCTGGTCAGATCGTTTCCATCCCGCTCCAACCAGCCGCTGCGTGCGCCCTGGTAGATATCAAACCGGGGAACATAGGGTTTGATATCCAAAAGCGGCGTACCGTCGAGAATATCTATGTCCGCGACTTTGAGGATCGATCCCTTGATATCCAGCAGTCTGACGCTTGACAAGCCGATCTTATTGGGACGACAGGGTGCTCGCGTAGCGAAAACACCGCGCTCTTTAGTGTCGCGAAAAGGTATCACCTTAAGTTTCAGTTCACAGGAACGATCAAACCAGTAGATCAGCCAGATTCTCTCGAACCCTTTCAAATCCTGAAGGCCTTCGGCATACTCCGGGAAAACCTCCACTATTCCTGTTGCACCCTCCGCCAGCGACGGCTGAATCGGCGTTCCCTCGGCCTGGGTGAAGGGTGACCTGATAACACCGATCGGTTTGACTATGAAGGTTTCTTCTCCCATTCTTTCATGATATCAGATTCAGTATTTCCGGCAAGGGAAATGTCGATGGGACAGTATTGAAGCAGTACTACTCGCCGAAGAGTGAGAGAATCCGGGCTATCTTGAATCCGTTCACTTACGGCAACATTTCAACAACCAGAACGTAAGTTCAAGTAGAAAGCGATAAAT
>JAGLUH010000211.1 GCA_023134875.1 Candidatus Zixiibacteriota bacterium | reverse complement strand
CGATATCATCTACGCCGAGTACCAATGGGGCTATCTTTACAAATCGACCAATGGTGGTGCTGAGTTCTACTGGGCGCTGGGCGACATGGATTATTACGCCGATCGGCACAATTGGTGCACGCCTTTCGCTATCGACCCGATCGATCACAATACCCTCTACTACGGCTCAAACCGTCTCTACCGAACAACCAATGCCGGCGACAACTGGCTTGCCATTTCCGATGATCTCACCAATGGCGCCGGCCCGGGCAATCTCACCTATGGCACAATTACCACTATCGCTGTGTCGCCGCTGGATAACTCGGTGATCTATATCGGTACGGATGACAGCAATGTCTGGGTAACTCAGAATGGCGGCGGCAGTTGGCAGAATGTGAGCGCCACTCTGCCGAATCGCTGGGTGACACGCGTGGTTGCTGATCCCCATGATGTCGCGGTCGCCTATGTAACGCTTTCCGGCTACAAGGAATCGGATCATCTGCCTCATATCTTTCGCACCACCGACTATGGTTCAAGCTGGGCTGCCATCGACGGCAACCTGCCCGATGCGCCGACCAATGACCTTATTGTCGACTCCGATTTTCCCGCTACTCTATACATCGCCACTGACTTCGGTGTCTTCTATACACGCGATCTGGGAGTCAACTGGGAACCGCTGGGCAGTGGCCTGCCTTTGTCACCGGTACATGACCTCGCCTTTCACCCACCCACCCGAAAGCTGGTCGCCGGCACCCATGGCCGCTCAATGTACCAGACCACCGTTGAGTTTACCGATTATTACTGCGGTGACGTTGACGGTGATTCATTGGTTAACTACAATGATGTCATCTACCTGGGCAATTACATATTTCACAATGGGTTATCTCCTGTCGTGGACACTATAGCTGATGTGGATAAATGCGGCAGCATAAACGTGTCAGATATCGCTTACCTGTGCGAGTATCTATACCTGGGCGGGTCGCAGCCCTGCAGTTCGGCTGTCGATTGCTATCAGCCTGCCGGTAGCAACCAGATCAGCCTTGGCTGCCCTGTTGAAGTGCGATTGGGGGGTAGTGATTCGGCGGCTCTGCCGATCTACCTTACAAATGACACTCCCATAAGGGCGTTCTCGCTTGGCTTTTATTACAATTCCAATGATATCGAGATAACCTCAGTCGACCTCACCAATTCTATTCTACCTGATTCTTCTTTCTTCCATCAATTGCTAAGCCCGATACAGAACCAGGTCTTAATCGGTTATGCCGATTCCTGCGGTGCGGCGTCGATTCCGGTACAGACAGGCGGTTTGCTGGCACGCCTGTGGGTACAGGTTCTTCCCGGTGCATCGAGCCGGACTGTGGACATCGACTCGGTATTCGTAGCACCAGCCGGTGAATTCATTCTCTCGGCAGCCGGCGGCGGCTCGATTGTACCCACTTTTTCCGATTGTGATACCGCTGATATTATAATCTATCTTTGTGGCGACGCTGACAGCAACGACCTAGTGAATATCGCCGATGTGGTCTACCTCATTTCCTATGTCTTCGGGGGCGGACCAGCGCCGCAACCCCTCAGCGCCGGTGATGCCGATTGTGATGGCCTGGTCAATATCGCCGATGTAGTCTACCTGATTGCTTATATCTTTGGCGGCGGGTCGGAACCATGCGCCCATTGCCCATAGTGGGGAGTTCGCAGGTCAGAACCCCTGCGGTTCCGACAAATTCCTTTCACCCGTGCGCGGTAAGGCTCCTGACTTGCCCATTCGCTTGACTCTCATCATAGCAGTGGGTTACCGACTGCTACGCGGCAATGCCAGGCAAAAGGTAACAGGAAAAAGTATGGAAAATCGAGTGAAGTAGAGTTGAATCCAGCACAGTTTCTCGTATATTCAGATAAACTTGGGAGCATCTCAGAAGGAGAGAATCGTGGACATCGTTAACCCTGCCATAGTAGAGTATCTTGTCAGCTTAACGCCACCGCGACATCCGGTCTTGCAGGAGATGGAAGAGTATGCCAGAGAGAAACAGTTTCCTATCATCGGCCCTTTGGTAAGTCGGTTCCTGCAGCAGCTAGTAATACTGACGGGAGCAACGCGGGTCTTTGAAATGGGTTCCGGCTTTGGCTACTCCGCTCTCTGGATGTCGCTGGTTTTGCCTGATGGCGGGCAGATTCACTGCACTGAATTTG
This sequence comes from Candidatus Zixiibacteriota bacterium, assembly GCA_023134875.1. Classification (GTDB taxonomy): domain Bacteria; phylum Zixibacteria; class MSB-5A5; order CAIYYT01; family CAIYYT01; genus JAGLUH01. The sequence continues at coordinate 5,012 of JAGLUH010000211.1, read as the reverse complement.
ACCCGGAAAACATTGAGCGTGGCAGGAAATATCACAAGACCGCCGGCGTTGCTAACAAAATTATCTGGCATCAGGGTGATGCCAGAGAGAGCATGCGAGAGGCAAAAGGAGAGTTCGATATCATTCTCAACGATATCGACAAGGAGCAGTATCCTCAAGCTTTGGCGATTGCCTGGCCGAAACTGCGTCGTGGTGGTATTATGGTAACTGACAATTCCCTCTGGAGCGGGGCGGTCATCACTGAAGAGACTCCTCGCGAATCAACTGCCGGTGTCCTGGCGGTCAACCGTGACACCTACGGTTTAAGCGACGCCATCACCACGATTCTGCCGCTCCGTGATGGTCTTCTGCTGGCGGTCAAAAAGAAAAATCTCACCTGAGCACACTTCTGGTTAGCTTATCGGGTTTATCAGATAATCCCAACTGAAGCCGCAGACGACGTGTGGGTTATCAGCTTATCCCGGCTGGTTAACCTTCCCAGACAGGCTCCACTATCTTGCCGATAAAGAGAATAGTGCCGGAGTGATTTTCCCTGATAACAAAGGTAAAGGGGTGATCGGCACGAAACTGCGGCTGTGGCAGCACACCAGTAATAGCGATGCCGACTGAAGTCACCGCCGCCGCTTCGGTACCATCTTCGTCGACCTTGACATAGGTCTTATGCTTGACTTCACTAATATAGAGATTGCCACAGGTGAGGGGGGCAATGCCACTGAAATCCGCCGCATACTCATCAAAAGCGATCCCCATCCCCAGTGCGCTGAGGACGTCATTCAGTTTCAGTTCATATTCAAGTTCAAACTTGGGCAGAAAGACATCAAGCTCGGTTTCCTGAAAACTGGAGAACCACACCTCCCAGTTTACCTCTGAGAACTGGGCGATCAGGGCGTCAACTCCTGAGACTGAGTCAGGCAGGAAGATCGTCATGCTGTACTTGCCGTCACCATAGGGCAAATCAAGAGCGGCGAAACCATCGCCACGAAAGTAGAAAAAGTCTCCGTGCTGAAACATCATTTGACAGTTGGTTGGGGAACCGTCAGACAGGATGAAGAGATCGAGGCGCGTATTTGCCGTGTCGAATTTGGCAGTCCAATCGCCCTTGAAATAGATCGCGTTTATCAGGTACATCACCATTTGCGGTCCGATCTTATCAATAATCTTGTCGATTTTGCCATTCGTTTTCTCATCCACCCAGTTGTTGATCGTAACAACCGCCGCCGGATCATTGAAGTCAAGAGACGTTACCTCTGCGTCGAAGTAGGTCCGATTCAGATCGATAAAATCCGGGTAGACCGGCAAACCGTCACGGTACCAGATCGAGTTGGCGATTTGAAACTTGACCTTCGGGTCAAGGTTGAGCAGCAGATCGATCAGGGTGCGATATGACTCGTTCACGTCAGGTAACGTCATTCCTTTTAGTTCCAGTACCTCTTGCATCGCCTGCTGCGTCTCGTTACGCGCGCCATTATAGGTCATGCCCAGCGCCATCGCTACGCTTAACGGAGAAATAAAGATATTACTGTCCGCCTCCTGGTTGACGATTTCCTGAAACAGCTTCAAGCCGAAGCTGTTACCCGACTGCACCAGGACTTTCTCGGCATTGGTCAGTTCCCGCGTCTCTTTGTTGTCGGGATCAGTCGGCTCGCCCGAACATTGTAAAGCCAGCAGAGCAACCACCACTGTACCTACTAAAATCATCTTCTTGACCATGGTATTCCTCCTGTTATTGTGTTCATCATAACACAAGTACACCACCTAACAGGTGGATTTGAGTGACCCTACCTGAGGTCCCTGTCCATCAGCTTATCGGGTGGATCACATATATTATACTTCTATTATACAATAACGTACCAGCGCTGCAACTGTTTAACCGCCGATGTGAAAAAACGAAAGGAATAGTCAAGCGGCCGGTCCGCTTGACATCTTCCCATCAGGCAAGAGAGAATGGTCATATCAGGTCACAGGCTGGACGGCGACACCGATCAACGTGTTCGGCGTGACTTCTTCAATCCTGACATTTACGAAATCGCCCGCCTGCGCGCCGTTATCAGGGAAGACGACGATTTTATTTTCGTCGTTGCGACCCCGCAATTGATCGGGCTTCCTGGCAGTACCTTCGACCAGCACGTCATAAGTTTCGTTCAAATGTCGCTGATTGCGTTCAAGAGATATGCTGCGCTGCAGATCGACGAGACGGGTGATCCGGTCGGTCTTCTCTGCCGCTGATATATCATCAGGGTATTTCTGTGCGGCTGCAGTTCCCGCACGCTCGGAGTATTTGAACATGAAGGCGGCATCAAATTCGACCTGACGCATTACATCCAGCGTGTCCTCGTACTCCTCCCTGGTCTCAGTGGGAAAACCGACGATGATATCGGTGGTTAGGGCAAGATTTCCAATCCTTTCTCGCATTCGGTGAGCAAGCGCCAGGTACTCTTCTTTGCTGTAAGTACGATTCATCATCTGCAGAATGCGGGTATTGCCTGACTGAAGCGGCAGGTGGATATGCTTGCAGACCTTGTCGTTATCAGCGACCACTTCCAGAAGATCATCGGGGAAATCCTTCGGATGAGGCGAGGTAAAACGAATCCGCCTGATACCCTCAATCCGGCTGACGGCGCTGATCAGCTGGGCGAAAGTGAAGCCCTCATATTTATATGAATTCACATTCTGTCCCAGCAGGGTCACCTGCTTATACCCTTTCGCCGCCAGGGCGGTGATCTCTTCGATGATATTATCCGGTGCGCGACATCGTTCCCGCCCCCGCGTATAGGGCACGACGCAGAAGCTGCAGAAATTATCACAACCGCGCATCACCGCCACCCAGGCGTTGACCTTACCCGACTGCTGCGCGGGAAAGAGATCGCTATAGGTTTCCTCCACGGAGAGTGTCGTCGCACACCTTGTTTCTTTAGTCTCCTGTACCCGGCGCAGCAATTCAGGAAGTGTGCGGTAACTATCCGGCCCGGCAACGACGTCGACTCCGATACCGCTATTGAACAATTCCGTCTTTAGGTTCTGGGCCACGCAACCGAGCACCCCGATCAGCAATCCCTGCTTGCGTCCTTTCAGTTTCTTAAACAGATCAATGCGCTGGAGAACCTTGCGCTGGGCGTTTGCGCGCACGGCACAGGTATTCAGGAATATGATGTCGGCATCTTCAGGTGTGTCGGTGAAATCGTACCCATTGCCGGTGAGCACACGCCTGACGATTTCGCTGTCATACTCATTCATCTGACAGCCATAGGTTTCGATATATACCTTTGCTGCGCCCATTTGTGTAGTCAATGGCTGCGGCAGCTACATCACCGCAGGCATAGAACTCCGCCGCGTCAGTTACTAGAATAAAGCCGGCAAGGAATGTTTCTTAGTATGCAGCTTCAGTTTCTCTTTTTCTTCAGATTGGCGTAATAATTCTCCAGCGCTTTGGCCAGCGCTTCTTCCGCCATCACCGAGCAATGTATCTTCACCGGCGGCAGGCCGTCAAGCGCCTCAACCACCGCCTGGTTGGAGATTTCCCTGGCTTCATCAAGACTTTTTCCTTTGAGCAACTCGGTCAACATCGACGAACTGGCAATCGCCGCGCCGCAACCAAAGGTCTTGAACTTGGCGTCGACGATAATATCATTCTCGATTTTTAGATAGAGCCGCATCATATCACCGCAAGCGGGATTGCCGACATCACCGATAGCGTCGGCGTCTTCAATCTCACCCATGTTGCGAGGGTTGAGAAAGTGCTCCATCACTTTATCTGAATATGGGAAAGCTTTATCTGCCATAGTTACTCCAACCGATTCACTTGTATCAAAACCAGCTCAAATACAACTAATTAATATACACCCAATAATCGAGATTCAAAGTGAAATCATCAGCCCGATGCCAGACTGTTATTACCGCCCCCATACGTTAGAGGACTATTTGTTGCCCTTGTAAGGGTCATTGCCTTTCAGCTTGTCGGCGTAGAGCGGCGACATCGCCAGAAGCCGCTGGACAACATCAGGGAACACGCCCAGCAGGTAATCAACCTGGTCGGCGCTGTTGTCCTTGCCCATAGAGATAGTGAGCGACCCGGAGCAGTACTCCTCCGGCACACCGACCGCCGTCAGGACATGCGAGGCAGCCAAATCCTTTTCGTCCTCGGCTCGCAGGTTGGAAGAACAAGCGGAGCCGGACGCGCTCTGGATGCCGTGGAAGTTCAGCATCAGAAGCAGCGACTCCCCCTCGATGTATTCGATCCAGAAACTGACATGACCGGGCAGCCGTCTTTCCGGATGGCCGGTAAAATGGAGGAAGTCGTATTTCTTCTCCAAGCCGGTCCACAGCTTTCTCTGCAATCCCCTGAGTTTCTCAATCCGCTCAGACATTTCCGCTAATGCCAGCTCGGCAGCCCGGGCCATCCCAACGATACCCGGCAAATTCTCTGTCCCCGAGCGATAACCCTTCTCCTGGAACCCACCGATCATCTGCGCCGCAATCCTATTGCCCTGCCGCAGATAAAGCGCACCGACCCCCTTGGGACCATAGAAATTGTGAGCCGACAGGGTTAGAGCGTCCACGTCCAGTTCGATCACATTAACCGGCAGATTGCCGGCTGAAGCGGTCGCGTCAGTGTGGAAGAAGATGCCATGCGCGCGAGCAATCGCCGCCAGTTGTTTAATATCCTGAATGGTGCCGATTTCGGAGGACGCGTGCTGAATCGAGATTAGCACGGTATCATCTCTGAGTGCTGTCTTCAGCGTATCGGGCTGCAGAAATCCATTTCTATCAACCGGCAGGAGCGTCAGTTGATAGCCGTCATCTTGCAGTTTGCGGCAGAGGTTCAGCACCGAGTAATGCTCGATTTCAGAAATAATGATATGCCTGCCGTGGTCTGGGTTCGCCTCTAAGTAGCCCCGGATGGCAAGGTTGTTTGCTTCGGTTGCGCTGGAGGTGAATATGATATTCTCAGGCTGCGTGCCGACCAGCGCTGCTACCTGCGCCCGTGACTCGTCCAGCGCCTGGTTGGCGACCAC
>JAGLUH010000210.1 GCA_023134875.1 Candidatus Zixiibacteriota bacterium | reverse complement strand
GGCAACAGCCTGATCTACAGCACCTACCTCGGTGGGGGAAACTGCGATTGTGGATTCGGTATCGCGGTCGATGGCAGCGGCAATGCCTATGTAACAGGCGAGACTTGGTCCTCCGACTTCCCGACTGAGAATCCGTATCAGGGGAGCTTTCAGGGCGGGTACACTGATGTCTTTGTGACCAAGATTGGTGATTTCGTGGACGCTGCCGATGACGACGAGACTGAGGACTTGGTACCGGATGGGTTCTCTCTGTATCAAAACTATCCTAACCCGTTCAACCCTTCAACAGTTGTTGAGTACTCCCTCAAACGCTCGGCAAATGTATCGTTTGAAGTCTATAATGTTCTTGGTCAGAAAGTCAGGCATTATGACCTCGGCAGACAGATGTACGGTTCACACCGGCTCACCTGGGATGGTTATGACAATAACGGCAAGTTAGTTTCGTCAGGTGTCTATTTCTATCGCCTTAAAGCCGGTGATTACACGGAGACAAAAAAGATGTTACTGTTGAGGTAGAGGCCTTCATAAACACCTGCTCCCTGCGATCCCAATGGCGATGGTATCCCAGATTGCTGAACCGATATAGAGGCCGGGGATTGTCACGCTCCAAGAGATCGTGACCTACAGCTGCAATCATGAATTTGTCACGAATATCCCATCCCTACGGGGTGGAAAACCGCTCGCACCCCAAGGGGTGCGGTACCCTGTTTGGGTTTCACAATCCTGCGTGAATGTCGAAAGTGCAGGACTTTCGACCTACATGCTGCCTGTCAGAACCAGGCCTTTCACCGGCCGGACGCCGCAAGAATTTACCGATTGCTATCTCGGAGCGGATTGATGTTTTTAGGATGCTTACTACATGCCATATTGCATCGATCTAAAACTCCACCCGTCCCTGGAGGGCTTTGGCCAGCGTCTGGCTGTCGGCGAACTGCAGATCGGTTCCGACCGGCAGGCCGCGGGCGATGCGGGTTACTTTGATATTCAGAGGATGCAGCAGCTTGGCAATATAAATGGCAGTCGCTTCCCCTTCGGTATCAGGATCAGTCGCCAGGATGACTTCGCTCACGTCATTTTTAACCCGTTGCAGCAACTGCTTGATCTTCAAGTCGTCGGGGCCGATACCATCCAGCGGCGAGAGGACACCGCCCAGAACATGGTATATGCCATTCCAGTCACCGCCCTTTTCCAATGCGACCAGATCGCTGGCTTCCTCCACCACGCATATCATGGTGCGGTCCCGTTTCGGATTGGCGCAGATCGGGCAGGGATCGCTGTCAGAAAGATTGCAGCAGATCGAACATTCTTTGACCCGTCGTTTAACATCAAGGATCAGTTGCGACAGTTCGTCCGATTCCGCCTGCGGCAGTTTCAGGATATAGAAAGCAAGCCGTTGGGCTGTCTTGCGACCAATCCCCGGCATGCGTGACAGGCGATTGACCAGCTTATCTAACGTGGCTGATGATTCTAACTTTGCCATTAAATCAAACTAAAGACCGAGTCCGCCGAGACCGGGGATATTGAGACCGCCGGTCAGTTCACTCATAACTTCCTGTTGTAGTTGGGCGGCGTTTTCCTGCGCCTGGCTGAGTGCAGCGACGATCAGATCTTCCAGCATTTCCACATCGCCATCTTCCATCACCTGCGGCTCGATCTTGATCTCCTTGATATCACCCTTACCCGTGACTACCGCTTTGACCATACCACCGCCGGCGGAGCCTTCAACTTCCCTCTCATTTAATTCGTCCTGAAGCTGCTCCATCTTGGCCTGCATTTTCTGCACCTGTTTCATCATATCGCCGAAACCCTTTTTTCCCATCACTAACTCCTGCTTTATCGAGAACCAACTATTATTCTGATATGTCCTTTCGGCTCACCACCCTGGCATCAAAAACAGAGATCGCCTTGGCAACCAAGGGATGATCCTCTTTTTCGCTGTCAGTGAAAAGATTGGCGGCGCTGGCTTTATCCTGCCGCGGTGACAGCTCCTTGTCTACAAAGAAATGCGGTTTCAAATCCCTGCCGCTGACCTGCTTGAGCATCTCTTCCAGGAGCAGTTTCACCTCCCGATCCTGAAGCTGTCGTACATGAAACTCACCCAGGCGGTCAAAAGCAACCATCAGCTTGTCGCCCTCGATTTGGCGCGGTTGCGCCATTGTCAATTTGATATGCAGGCTGCGGTGGCTCTTCTTGAGGCTTGCCAGGAGATTTTTCCAAATATCGGCAAGGTTCGCATCGCTGCCGACTGTTACCTTACTGCTGGTTGGATTGTCTCTCTTTGGCGCTGCCGGTGCAGAGTTGGTCAACTCAAGTTGCTTTTCCGGGCTTGCAGGCGTGGAAACGGGCTTGTGCCGCGCCTCTGTCCCTGAACCGGAAGTCAGTTCCCCCAGAATCTGTTCCAGGGTAATCGAGCTTTCCATATTGCTCAACTTGAGCAGCGCCAGTTCAAGATTGAGCCGGGGATCGAAACCATCCCTGATTTTCTGATCTAGATTAACCAGCAGATTCTGAATACGCAGCAGGTCATTCAAGGAATAGGCGGCGACAATTTCCTTCAGTTCGACGATGTCGTCATCGCTGACACCAAGCTCGCCCGCCTGCTCAGGCGCCGCTTTGACCAAAAGCATTAGCCGCAGTTGTTCCTGGAGGCCACGGACGAATTCGGAGGCGTCAATTCCCGATTTCAATACCTGGTCGAGCCTGCCGATCAAATCCGCCGCCTGCCGTTTGCGAATGAGTTGCAGAATGGCGCGATACTCACTGTGCGGCAGGATGCCAAGCGCCTGGCTCAACAGGTCCATGTCAATAATGTCGCACTGCCAGGAAGCCACCTGATCAAGGAGAGAGAGCGCATCACGCAGTGAACCGTCACTGCGCCGCGCCAGCTCCGCCATCGCCTCATCGCTGACCTTGAGGTCTTCCTTCTCCGCAACGGTGTCGATCGCCTGTCTCAGATCAGTTTCACCGACGCGACGGAAATCGTATCGTTGACAGCGGGAAAGAATCGTCTGCGGTACCTTGTGTACTTCAGTGGTGGCGAAGATAAAGACCACATGTGCCGGCGGTTCTTCCAGGGTTTTCAAGAGAGCGTCAAATGCCGAGGGGCTGAGACGATGAACTTCATCGATAATATAGACCTTATATTTCCCTCCCACCGGCGCATACTTGATCGACTCCCGCAATTCGCGAATATCATCAACCGAGGTATTAGAAGCGGCATCAATTTCGAGGATGTCAAGCGAGCGTCCCTTGATAATACCGACGCAGGAATCACACTGGTTGCATGGCTCAGCACCCTGGGGATTGGCACAATTGAGCCGCTTGGCAAGAATACGCGCGACTGAGGTTTTGCCGGTACCACGAACACCGCAGAACAAGTAGGCCTGACTGACACGATCATTCTCGATTGCCCTGGTCAAGGTTTCCGTGACATGGTGCTGGGCGAGAACGTCAGCGAAGGTCTGCGGTCGGTACTTCCGGGAAAAGACGAAATAACTCATCACACCTCGATTGAGTAGTTAAATCAGGCGTGCACCCACCTTCGGCCCCGATACTCGGGATGCTGTCCGAGACTCAGACTCGAACCAGATAACCCCACGGCGCCTGAGAAACATCACCTACCGCTGCTACCTTCCGGTCCTGACGGGGTTTGGCGCGGCCTCATCGCGCGGGACCTGATCGTCAACATCCTCACCAAAGAGAGCAAACCGGGCTCTGACAGGCCTGGGGTGGGAATTCAACCCCGGTATAGCGGATTCCGGGTTACAGGGCACCGCTAACTCCCCATCTAGCACGCCAAAACCTTGCGAGCAATGATACTGGCTGTAGTGCCGTTAGTCAATCGCTATTTTGAGATCAATTCTCACCTGGCAACAAGACTTATCCGCCAGGTTGGAACTCTTGTGGTGTCGACGAATTCTTTGCCTCGCTTCGTATGAATGTTAAGAGTGCGGGACTATCGACCTGCTGCCCTTTCTTCTGGTTGACAACAGAGTTCTCTCATGGTAACTAAGGTTCATGATTCGCTTCGTGTGGCTGACGGTGCTGGCGTGTTGTCTGCTACTGTCTATTGGTGGTGCCGTTACGGCGTCGATTATTGCCACGGGCAACTTCCCGATGGATCGTATCGAGTCGACCGACTACATATATGTTCGATATGGAGAGGAGTTGCGGCTGGTCGACAGCCGCAGAGCTCTCTACCATCATATCCAACCACAGATTTCGTACTACGTGATACCGGGTAAGAGCGGCAATCCGGTAGATAGTATCATAGCCTGCCGTTTCTACCAATTACGGTTTGCCCGGAATTCGCATCTCAATCGGCTCACCGGTATTGATGGCGATCCTCAGCGATTGCCTCATCTTCTGCTCCGGTTGGTGCCGTACACTGAGGAAATCGCCGCCAATGATACATCGGCTATCCATCGAGTTGGTCTCAGTGCCGAAACCTGGTTCATCCCCGCGAGTAATATGCAGGTTCATATTCGCGCCCGATTGGAAAACCACGGAGAGTTGTATTCGCAATTCGCCGGACGAATCTGGAAAGAGAAATTAACTGGCTGGCTGGATAACGCGGCCTTCTACTACTACAAGAACGGTTTCTTCGGATCGGTAGGCCGATCATACCTGATCTGGGGTCCTGAAGAGCGAGACGCCCTCCTGATCTCCAGCAATTCGCCCCCCTTTGATCGACTCTGGCTCGGTTATGAACATAAGTTCCTGCGCTTTGACTATTTTCTGGCTCAGCTTGATGAGATCAATGTCGCCGATACCACCATGTCGCGTTACCTGGTCGCGCACCGCCTCTCGCTGCGCAAAACCGGCCTGTTTGAACTGGGGCTCTCTGAAGTGGCTCTTTTTGGCAGCCCCAACCGCTCGCTGGAATGGCACTACCTTAATCCTTTTCTCCCCTATTACTGGGAGCAGTACAACGCCACTGGTGACGACAATATCCTGTTCGGCGCCGACCTGGCGATCTACTGGCCGCGCAAGTGCCGTATTTTTGCTGAGCTTGTCGTGGATGATTTCCAAATAGACTTTGAGTCGGAACCGCACCAGGTTGGTTATAAGATCGGCTTCGACGCTCTCGCCCCTCTGGGACTAGTCAGGCTGTTTACCAAGCTGAGCTACACAAGGGTCAATGCTACTGTCTATGGCCAGAACAAGCCGCAGAATCTCTACCTGCATCAGGACGAACCGATCGGCTATTTCGGCGGCAACGACCAGGATCGCCTTTATGCACTATTGCGCTACCATATTAGTCCCACTTTTGATGCTGAATTGGAATTGCAATATACCCGCCGGGGGGAAGGCGGGATAGAGCCGCACGACGAGTCCGCCGTGCCCTATCTGGACAAGTTCCCCACTGGTGCCGTGGAGAAGTCGCAGTCGATCAGCTTTCAATTACACATGTTCGAATCGCATCTCCTTGTTGGTCATCTGCGGGCGGGTTACACTCATTACGAGAATCATCGCCACATTGATGGCCAAGAACACGATCGCGCCGAAATCGGCATCTTTCTTTCCTATTATCTCCAGGGATGGTTGCATTGACCGAATCGGCAAGCATCACCCTCAAGGCGCCTGCCAAGATCAACCTGTTCTTAAAAGTTCTGGGCAAGCGTCCTGACGGTTACCACGATATCTATTCGCTGCTGCAAACGGTAAACCTCTGCGATACCCTACGGCTTTCGCGACGTGACGCTGGTATTAAGATAGAGTCCGATTCAGCTTCTATACCGGTTGATGAAAGCAACCTGGTCGCTAAGGCGTTTTCCCTCTTACAGAAGGAGACAGGCTTTTCCGGAGGCATCCATTGTAAACTGAAGAAGGAGATACCGGTGGGTGCCGGTCTGGGTGGTGGCAGTTCTGACGCGGCGGCGGCGCTGAAAGGGATAAATCAATTGCTGGGATTAGGACTTGTGGTCGAAAGGCTGGCGGCGATCGGCGCCAATATCGGTTCAGATATACCATTTTTCTTCTCTTCCGGACAGGCGATAATCTCAGGGCGCGGCGAAGATGTTTTAACTATCAATTTGCCAACAGGTTATGAAATAATACTAATTGTGCCTGATTTTGCAATCTCAACCGCCTGGGCCTACTCGCAACTGAGATTTCCCTTGACAAGGCACTCAGCGCCACCTACCTTTTACTTGGCTGAGAGTGTCCCGGATTTGTTCGAGTCGCTGAAGAAGATCGGTAACGATTTTCAAAGTATCGTTGCTGATAACTTTCCTGAAGTTGGTACGTGCACGGGGAATCTCTGGCAGGCTGGCGCGAAGCACGTTGCCCTTACGGGAAGTGGTTCTGCCTTTTACGGGCTTTTTGAGGGTGACTCTGGGTTTGACACGGACACTTTTATCAAGGGTCGAATTGGCTGGAGGGTGTTCAAGCTGAGGCCAATATCTTTCTGATGGCACTCCGCAATTGGTAAAGGGAGGGAGAAAGCGTTGGATATCACCGAGATTCGTGTCACTTTGAGGAACGAGGATAAGCTGAAAGCCTTTGTCAATGTAACTTTTGACAATGCTTTCGTTGTGCGCGGCTTGAAGGTCATCAACGGCAACACGGGTTATTTCGTCAGTATGCCTTCTCGTAAGCGGCCCGATGGCACGCACCAGGATGTCGCCCACCCGATAAACAACAAAGCCAGACAGTTGATCGAGGGAAAGGTCCTGGCCGCCTACCAGGAAAAACTTAAACAGGAATCAGCCGTCGAAGTGCTCGCCGCGGGTGAAACCTCAGAGTCGCAACCACCTGCCGATTAAGCATACTGGGGTGTAGACAAGTGGTAAGTCACAAGATTTTGGATCTTGCATTCGCAGGTTCGAATCCTGCCACCCCAGCTTATTGATTATCTGTCTTCTCTTTTTCTCTTTTCGTTTTTTCAAACCAGTGGATCATACCAGCACGGAATCTAAGCGCCTCTGCGCAAAAGCTCTTGACAATCGGGGGTTTAACTCTACCATTCATACAATCGTGGGTGGAATACGGCCAAGGCAACCGTGTTCTTAAGGTTAATTACGCAGCACTCTGAGAGCGTCAAAGAGAATGATCGGCAAGCGGCTGGGTGACTACGAAATCCTGAAAGAAATCGGCGAAGGGGGTATGGGGACTGTCTACCTCGGCAGGAATGTTTTTTTGCCTGATATGTTCGTGGTGCTCAAGGTCCTGAAATTTCAGGCGCAGAAGGAACGTTTCGCCGCCGAGGCAACAAATCTTTCCCGATTGAATCATAAAAACATCTGCCAGATGAAGCACTTCTTTCAGTTTGAAGAGAGCGTGGTTCTGGCTATGGAATATATTGACGGCTATACCCTCGGCAGCCTTGTGGAAAAACAGGAAAAGGTCGACCTGCAGCAGATCAAGGACATTTTTCTGCAGGTTTTGGATGGCCTGAGTTATGCCCACGGGAAAGGCATCTCGCATCGCGATATCAAGCCGTCAAATATCATGATCGACAAGAACGACGTGGTGAAAATCATTGATTTCGGCATTGCCCGCCATACTGAGGATACGCGATACACCACAACCGGCATCGCCATCGGAACACCGCAATATATGGCACCGGAGCAGTTTACGTCGGAGACTATCGAGGATTTCCAGTCCTGCGACATCTATGCCGTCGGTATCAGCCTCTATAAATCGTGTTGCAACGTTCTGCCATTTGACAGCACCAATCCCTTCATTCTCAAGGAACTGCACTGCAAGGAAGACCCCGCCTCACCTTCCAAGTACAACCCTCATGTAACACACTCGCTGGAGAGGGTAATCATGACGGCGCTGGAGAAGAAACCCTCGCGGCGTCATGCGTCAGCGGAGATCATGAGGCGGGAGTTGGAAGCGGCCAGTGTCGGTGTCGCTACCCAGACAACCGCCGTAAGAGGGCGACGTCGATCACGCAAAGGGGTTTATGCTCTGGCTGCGCTCCTGCTTGTGGTTCTGTTGACGGTGGCAGTGTATAAGAGTTGGGACCGACTCGCTCCACTATTGAGCGTTTCCCCTCACCTGGAGATTGAGTCACAGACTATAGCCGAAGGCGAGACCTTTGCTCCTGTCGATCTGAGTCAACTGGTGCCTCCCGATTCGGCGCAGTGGGCTTTTGGGGGCAACTCCGAACTGGTTGCTAATCTCGCCGATGACATCTTCTCTATCTCGCCACCCGATGACAACTGGTTCGGTGCGGAAACGATTACGTTCATTGCTGCTTACCGAGATGGTCGACGTGATTCGACGCAGGCTCAGTTCACGGTCAGTAGTGTCAACGATCCGCCGCAGGTCAACGGTACGATTGATCAGAAGATAATGGAGGGGGAGTCATTCCAATCAATCAGGCTCGATGATTACGTGAGTGATGTCGAAAATGAAGACGACGAGATAAACTGGAGTTGGAGTAGTTCCGCCAGTCTTGATATCACCGTCGACCGGGACCGAGTCGCCAGAATGGTGCCGGCTTCCGGCTGGAGCGGTGTGGAAAAGGTTATCTTCGAGGCAACCGACCAGGACGGCGGTTCCGGCTCATTGACGGCAAGCTTTGAAGTAGTGCTGCAGCCGAAAGAAATAGCAGCAGTGGAACCGGAAAAAGAAGTTACACCGGAACCTGAATCGCAACAGGAGCAGGTCGTGGAACAGAAACCGCCAGCCGAAAAAAGAACAGAGGAAAAACCGGCGCAGCAAGTGCAGGTTAAGCAGGCGGAAGAGGAACCCGATCAACCAGTCGTATCTACGAAACTTCCTGACCACATGCTGAACCTGCGGGTCTTGCCTGAGGGCGCCAGAATCTATGATGAGCAGGACAAGATGTATACCGACTACGTAGCTGCTGATCCCCCGCCGGGTACTTATGTGTATACTATTTATCATCCCGATTTCCCGATCAGGGAAATTGAATTGACAGTCGATGCTGATCCGGTCGAGTTGACAATGGATTTGCAGGATTATTTCAGTAGCGACGACAAAGGCAAACTGGCAGTATCAATGTTTGATGAAGGTAATACTGCGCTCAAGAGAACAGTCTATTTTAATCGGACAGTAACTACTTATGCTACAGAAACTTCTCTGCCTAGGTATCTATTTGCTGGTATATACGAGATAAGAGCTGACTTGAGAAACATGGATAGAATTGACAGTCTTGTCGTCACACCGCCCGAAGCTTTGCTTGAGTTTCAAACAAGCGGTGGAATAGCCATCATAAAAGTCGAGAAAGATATCTTGATAAACGCAACGTTCTATGTCACGGATAACAGGTAGGTCGAAACCTCTGTGGTTTTGACAAGTTCATGTTCTCGCCTAACGGCGAGATGTCAAAAGTGCAGGACTTTTGACCTACAAGCTTCGAGAAGGGAGAGAGCATGAGGGAAAGAAAAAGGTCGAGGATGGTGATGCTTATTACCGTGATATTGGTCATGGTATTTTGCAGCGTGGCGCTGGCCGCCGAATTCAACGCTGATTTAGCGATCAGCGGCATGAAAAAAGACCTGAAAGCAAAAATCTATGTCAAGGATACTGTCTATACTCTGGCGCTGTCCGAGCAAGGTATGGAGATTCTTATCCTGGCCAGCCATGATTCCGAGGGAATGTGGATGCTGGTGCCGTCGTTGTCGCAGTACAAGAAACTGGACGGTTTCGCGGGTGCCTTTGTCAATCCGGTAAAGGGCTGGGAAAAGTTCACGGAGAAGTGTGAGAAGAGTCAGGCCGGTATCGATACGGTACAGGGCTATGAATGTATCAAGTATGTCTACTCCCTTGCCGGTAAGACGACTCTGGAAATGTGGGTATCGCCCAAGCTGAATCATTTCGTCAAACAGCGAAGCTATACTCAGGATAGCATCGCTACCATGGAGCTTCTCAATATCAAGGAAGGTGCGGACAAAAACGCCGTTTTTGCAGTGCCGGAAAGCTACACCGAACTGCGTCCTCCCGCAACCCAGGAAGTCTATGCGCCTCAGTGGGTGAAAAAAGTGCCGTCGGCTTCCCTTGTGAAGATACCTTTTGAGAAGAAAATGGCCGCCACGGATATAGTGAGAGTTTCGCTTCAGAAGGGTAAGCGGGTTAAAATCGAAGCTGAGAATCAAGCCGATACAAATTCAGCCTTCACGGCGATTCCTTTTCAGAAGGGGAAGCCGATAAAGAACCCCGGTCTTGGTACTTTTACTCTAAACAAGGGTCAATCAGTCATCGTGACAATCCTGGAGACTATCAAGGAAGCGGACGAAGTTGTAATCAGGATCAAGAATGGGTCGGTTCTGATCAAAGCGACCCTGACCGATAAGTAATACGCGGCGATTGTTGACTCTGCTTGAGGAGTGTGTGGCGAAGAAGAAGCTTGGACTTGCACTCGGTGGCGGCGGCGCAGCGGGTCTGGCGCATATCGGCGCTCTCCGCCTGCTGGAACAAGAGGGTCTGGTTCCCGATCTTATTGTCGGTTCCTCTATTGGCGCCGCCATCGGCGCTCTCTATGCGCTTGATCCTGATGCCGAGCGGCTGGCGCACAGGGTAGAGGAGCTTCTGGCGGAGGAGTCGGTCAGCCGGAAATGGCATCTGGCGGTTCCCCAGGAATCGGAAGGCTCAACCCGCCTTTATCACGGGTTGGTTCACTTTATCCACAAGCAGCTTGCCGGCATCAAAGTTTTCACCACCATCTCTTTGCGCCCCGCTGAAGAACTGGAGGAAATTCTTACGGCACTGTTTGGTGATCGAACGGTGAGCGATACGAGGATACCTTTTGGCGCAGTGGTGCTGGATATTGTTTCCGGACGTGAAAGAGTAGTTGCCGAAGGTTTGCTTTCTGAGGTCGTCTATGCGTCGGCGGCGATTCCGGGAGTATTTCCGCCTCACCGTCAGGATGAACAACTTCTAGTCGATGGCGCCTTTACTTCCAATTGTCCGGTGGGGTTTACCCGCGCCCTGGGTGCGGACTATTGTATCGCTGTACGGTTACCCGCAAATAGCAATACGGATCGTACTTATGAGACCGGCATCGATGTCTTGTCGCGTACCGATGAAATTGTGCGCCGGAAGCTGACCGACCGAGAGGTCGCCGAGGCTGATATTGTAATAACTCCCCCAACAGAAAAGATTCACTGGGCTGATTTTGGCAGTTTCGAGTCTACCCTGCAACTGGGTTGGGAAGCCGCCGCCGCAGAGCTTAAAAAGCTGCGAAAACTAAAGAAACTCTGCCACGGCAACCTTTTTTCCCGACTGCTGGTGAGAATGCCATAGTTATGAAAAGGATTTGTGTTTTTTCTCTTTTCCCATTGCTGTTATTGATCTTTCTGCTATCGGTTGGTGCCGCTGCCTCTCAATTCACTA
>JAGLUH010000021.1 GCA_023134875.1 Candidatus Zixiibacteriota bacterium | reverse complement strand
ACCAGACTGCTCCACCCCGCGATCAGGTAGGATAATATGCCAACCGCATCACGATGTCAAGAGAATTCAACGTCGAGCCAAATAAGCTGGTAGCTCACCTCAGCGTAGCGCTAAGTGGGTTTATGTGACTGCGACCACATTATCTACGCCCTCTTCGCCTACTCCAATACCAAATGGCAACGAAATAGTGAAATAATCAAACCAATCAAGGAGTCCTATAAAACCACCACCTGAGGCAAGATGATGGATACATCTTCTCAATTGCCCACATCGACTTCCATAAACCCCAGCCAACTGACTGAAACGTCAAGCCAGCCTGTGGTCGACTTCCGGCCCCTGACATGCCCGCTGTTGTCAATTGAGCCCAGGCCGGCTTCAACGGCGACAAAGAGATGGTCGGATGTATACCGCGACAAGGGCAGGTACCCCTGCAAGCGGACGGCTATAGCGAAAACCTTCTCGACCACGCCGGTGGGAAAGGGTTCATTGTAATCGCCTTCAGATTCCGCCCACGGTTCCTCCCAGAACTGGTAAATCGAGCCTTCACCCTGGCGGCGATATGCCCCTTCCAGTTCGACGAATTGCCGCGACGCCGGCCAGAAGCGAATCATCAGCGACAGCGAATCGGCATCAGGTCCCAGGGGATGTCCCAGCAGCTTGTTGCGAAAGAGATAACGATTGCAGGGATCACGCTGGTGGTAGGTTCGGTTGGTTATTTTTACATATTCCAGCCTCAGATCGGGCGAGAAGAGTCCCACCTGTCCGGCTTTGAAGAACCCCGCCAGCAGACCGATTTCATTCGGTTCCTGATCGGCCGGCACGCGACGGTCAATCTGAAAATCATCGATCAATAACTGGCCATAGATACTGTAACCAGGATACGGCAGGAAAGTGAAATCAAGGCCGAGAATTGTGTTGTCATCAGTTTCTTCGTTAAGCTGGGCGGTATGAAAGAATTGTAGTGGGTTAAGATAGTACAGTTCCGGCGGCCTGCCTTCACCACCAAACAGCGAGGTCTCAAACAGCCCGAGGCGAAAGGTGCGGTGGAATAGAATGTCAAGTCGATGCCCCACCAGGTAGCGGTTGTCATTGAAGCTGCGGTCGGGAAAGTGGAGCCGGTCAAGTGAATCGGGTCGGCTGCCGTCAAGGCGGGCGAAAAGGAAACTGAAATGCAATCTCCCCTTGCCGTACTCAGCCGAGAACAGGTCAAGCGGCGCTGCGGTTGTCGACAGTAGCAGGTTGACCGGTCGCGGCCCCCAGAAAACCCGCTGCCTACCCAGGGTCAGTGTTAGGCTACTCTTCTTAAAGTAGATGGCTGCGGTCTCGATATCACCAGCCAGGCCCCGCCATTTTTTACCCGTATAATCAGGATCGAGCGCCCTGGCACGGTCAAGATCGAAAAGCAGCAGCGTGCCGAAGTGTGATGACGGTTGATAGTATGCTCCTCCCGCCAGGCTGGGAAGGTCTTTTCCCCGTGCTCGGCGTCGCGCCTGGTAGCGCTCGGTAGTGATCGCAAAGAAACGAATGTCGCTGTCCGGTAAGATACTGACTATATCCAGAGCGGAAGACTGCGAGCGATCAGCAAGTGTCCGGCTCAAGGCGCTATGGTAGAAGGGACCGACAGGTGGCAGGAGCCGCAGATCACCGGCAGCTACGGCAGCCTGGTAGAAAAGCTCATAATCAAGGTCAAATGGGGAGCGACCCGGCGGTAACGGCACATCCGCCAGTGAAGTGGCTGGAATAGAAATCAATACTGCCAGCAACAGTCCCGTCACCGGCAGCAACCATCGTGGTAATGTCTTTCGCCAATAGCTTATCAGGTTCACACTTCCAGTTTTTCCTTAGCTTGCCGGACTTGCTCGCTGCCTGTTTGCCGTATCAAACTTAAGATTCGTGTCGAGCGGGGAAAAGCTTGCGAGAAATCATGGCGGAGAGTTTCGTATGGTTGCCTCTCGACGCCCCGACTTCGTCGAGAGAGAGCATCACCTGTTATGATAAGCAAGAGCACTGCGATAAATGCGATGATTCCGGCGAGCAGCACTGTGACGGCACGGCGCGGACCTGACTTGAGTGTGGGCAGAGAGGGTTGGTCAAGAATGCGAACAATCGGTATATCCTTTTGGGCGTCCAATTTGGCGATCTCATGTTCCTGCACCAGGAACAGGTAAGTCTGCGACTTGATTTCCACTTCGCGCTGCAAGCGTCCCAGTTGCTTAACAATAAGAGGATCGGTACTTTCCGCCCAATTGCGGTTCTCTCGTTGATACTGGTACAGGTGATCCTCCGCGTCTTCCAGTTCTTGTTTGATATCTTTCACCTGACAGCTCAGGTATGCGACATTCTCCTTCGCCCGGGAACGACGCTTGTGCAGATTATAACCTTCCAACTGAACCAGGTACTCATTGAGTACTATCCGGGAAAAATCAGGATACATCGTCTCCACTGTGAGATAAATCACCCCCGTTTTCCTGTCCGTCCCCACTGATGTTATCCCCGTCAGCAGCTTGCGCAGTTTGTCCGGATTATCCCGGTTAAAATAATCCGACAGCGTCGTTGTCATTCTCTCATCATTGTGCACAAAGGAGTAGGTTTTCTCCAGAACGGCATCCTGAATCAACTGAGACCAAATGATGGTGGGGAAAAGCTTAGAGGAACTCTCATCTATGGTATAGATCGGCGCGGTCAATCCCGCCAGGCTTTTCAGATCGGCCATCTTGTCTACTTCTCCGGAAGGGAGAATACTGGCATACGATTGGTATTTGGCGGGAGCGATGATGACATACAATGCCGTAAGACACATGACGGCGAATACTGTACCAACCAGCAGTTTCTTGCGCCGCAACAGGGTTGAAGCCAGTTCAAACAGACTGATCTCGCTGCCGCTCTCTTTTTCGCCGGTAATATGTTCAAGACCTTGCATATACTACTCCTCAACTTCCACTGTAGACTTTAGCAAATCGTGTGCCGCGCCCGGATGAGTCATTGGCTGTTAAACCGTGTTGTGCAACAACACCTTATCGGTGCTGATATTACTTGGGGTCACCGTGTGATGGTGTTGGCTGGCACGGTTTTTCCCCTGGTGAGTGAAAAAAGTTCCGTGATAAGGCAGTCTCCGGAAAGACAAAATTCTTTTCCGGTTCGCCGATAGTGGCTTTATCGACTTCTCCCTTGTCGGCGAATTCCAGTTTCTTCCGAACAGATAGTGATTGTGATATAAGTGCAACCTGATAACGGAATTGCAAATCGATTGCCCTTTGCACAAACTCCCGAAACTCAGAACAAAACCTTTCCTCAGAAAATCGTAACGTATTTCGGCGGATTTCGTGTGGATCAAAACCGCTTGCCGACCGCTCGAATTGTGTGACGGCAGCGACAAGAGAATCGACTTCCTGGCGATGGAAGAAGATACCTGTGTGGCCGTTAATAATAGTCTCCAGCGCTCCTCCCCGCCCGTAGGCGATGACCGGAGTGCCGCAGGCCTGAGCCTCAACCGGCAGTATGCCGAAATCCTCTTCGGCGGCAAAAATGAAGGCGCGCGCCAATTGCAGGTGATCCTTGAGGACCTCAAAAGGTTGATATCCGAGCAGCGTCACATTGTCGCCCGCCATCCTGCGAATCTTGCCGAATTCGGGGCCGTCGCCGATAACCACCAGCTTCTTGTCAGGCATCCGAGAAAATGCTTCTACGATCAGGTCGATTCGTTTGTAGGGAACCATCCGTGACGCCGTCAGGTAGAAATCAGCCTTATCCTCTCGTACGGAAAAGGCGTCAACCTCGACGGGAGGATAAATGACTGTTGCGTTGCGGCCGTAAACCTTCTTGATTCGCCGGCAGATAAATTCCGAGTTGCCCAGAAAACGATCCACGCCGTTGGCCGTACGCGTATCCCAGAAGCGGATATAGTGCAGGATCAACTTGGCGATAAGCCCCTTAAGCCCTTTGTTAAGGCCGGTTTCTTTCAGATACTGGTGAGTCAGGTCCCAGGCATAACGTATCGGCGAGTGGACATAGGAAATATGCAACTGATTCGGTCCGGTAATAACGCCTTTAGCGACAGCGTAGTTGCTGGAAATGATCAGATCATAGGCGGAGAGGTCAAATTGTTCCACCGCAAAAGGCATCAGGGGCAAATAACTGCGATAGTTTTTCCGCGCGCGCGGCAGCTTTTGAATAAATGACGTATTGACCTTCTTGTTCTGAATGAAGCCGCGCATTTCCTCAGGCAGGAAGTCGATTTGCGCATAAAGATCAGCTTGGGGGAAGACCTTAAGTATTTGTTCCACTACGCGCTCGGCGCCGCAGTAGTTGACAAACCATTCGTGAACAATAGCTACCCTAAGGGATTTTAAATCGATTGAAGACGCTCGTTTTGTTCTCATGTGGCCGCCCTTTCCTTTTTCCAATAGTATCATTTAGAAACATATCAATCTTATCGGCAGGTTTGGCGCGGTATTAACAGTTCAGAGTTTTTTTGCCGGATGCCATTGGGTACGCCGCGGCATGTTCTTACCGATATTATATAGCCGTGGCCAGACCCCCCTGGAGGCTGTCTCAAAAAGGCACTTGGACGCCACCCGCTGTCATTGCGAGTCCGCCATAGGCGGACGAAGCAATCTCAGTTCGATGCTGATCAACGGGTTGGAGATTGCTTCGTCGTCCGCCTGTGGCGTCCGCCTATGGCGGACTCGCAATGACGATTTTCGAGTTTTGAGACAACCTCCCCGCGCTGCCGACAAATCCTTTTTCACGCTTTAAGTGAATGTCGAATGTGCAGGACTTTCGACCTACAAGAGAGGAGCTTTACCTATCTGATCTTATCCGCAAGGAGGGGACCGAGGAATTCTCGCAGGATTTCTTCCTGGTTGTAATAGTGAGCTACAAACTCCTGTGCCGCCGTGACCAGCGTCTCGCACCTTTCCCGATCCAGAAGCAGCGTCCGCACCTGTCGGGCAAACTGCCGAGAATCATCCGCGATCAGGATATCGCGGCCGGCAACCAGGCCGGTTCCCTGGTTGCCGACAGTAGTCGAGACAACCGGCAGGCCGTTCTTGATGGCTTCCACCGCTTTAAGTTTAACTCCGGCGCCATGATGCATCGCATTTATAAAGAGGCGACTCTGCTGATAAAGGGGCATTAGTTCTTTCGGCGAATCGATCACGGTTATATTCTGATACCTTCCAGTTAGCGAGGTAAGCCAATCAAGATTCTGACCACGACTGTTGCCGGCCACGATCAGTTGGTAATCTTCTATATCACAAAACTGAGGGTGGACTTGTTTTACATACCACCTGACAGCTTCCTGATTGTTGGGCATAAAGAGAGAACTGACCAGAAGCACAGTCCGCGAATCAAGGCTGACTCTGCTCATCTCCCTGACATCAATTGCCGGCGGCAGAAACACGCAGTTGCGACCAGCATAAGCTGCCGTAAATACCTTGAGTTCATCACTGGAGATGAACATCAGGTTATTAAGTTGGCCGGCAAGAATCGATTCCAGGCGCTTGAATTTCAGAGCTTCAACCAGGTAATACAGCTTGCGAAATCCAGGCTTGACCGTATCGGCCAGCTCATGAAAATAGGTCGATTCCTGGTTGTG
>JAGLUH010000209.1 GCA_023134875.1 Candidatus Zixiibacteriota bacterium | reverse complement strand
TCGGATCAGGCCTACCCGGAAAAGAGGGGGAAGCTTACCGCGTCGGGTACTCTACGGAAATACTCCTACGCCTCAGTCTCATTCTGTCCATTCCGCTATCATCCACAGTCGGGCAGGCTGATTCACTATGGTGCGGGGAGAATCATCATCAATTATGACCTGCCATCTCCTGGAAGTGTTGAAGCTCGATTGGTGGAAGAGTCAAAGTGGGACAACTTAGCCGACGACCGGGCTTCGAGACTTTTTGTCAACTTCGAGGAGATCAGTCAATTGTACCAGCCAGCAAGCCCGCGACCCATCGGTTCGACGCAGACTCACGATTATGTGATCATTACCACCAGTGCCCTCCAGAGCGCAATCGTCGCCTCGGATTTCTTGGATTGGAAGGCCTCGTTGGGGTACAATGTCAGAACCGTATTCACCACTGACGCCGAGATAGCCGGTCAAGCCGGCACCGACCTGGCTGAGAAGATTCGCAACTTCCTCCGAAATAACTACGTTTCCTGGGGGATCGAATACGTCCTGTTGATCGGCGACTACGCCACCATTCCCATGCGCTATTGTTATCCTGACCCAGCCAACCACACCAATCAGGCAGGCACCCCCAACGCCACCAGCGGAGAGAACCCGACCGATTACTACTATGCAGACCTGTCTGATCCGGACGACGTCTCCTGGGACTTAGACGGTGACGGATACTACGGTGAATATGGTCATGACAGCCCCGACTTCCTGGCCGAGGTATACGTCGGGCGCATTCCGACCAACAACACCGCCCGAATCACTTATGCATTGAACAAATCGGTCAGTTCTGAACAGGATACCGGCTCCTGGAAGAACAGTGCATTGCACGGCGGGGCGTTTTGGTATCTTACCAACGAGGACAACAACGGCAGACCGGCATACGACGGGGCCACCTGCATGAACGAGATCGAGACCAATCTTATGGCCGGCTGGACAGTCAGTCACTACAGTGAGCAGGGAGGTCTGGAGATTTCTACGTTTCCCTGGCCAGCCCTGAGTGAGGCCGCGTTCGCGGGCGATTGGCGAACCGGGCAATATAGCATAGTCAACTGGGGCGCTCACGGCTGGACTGACGGCGCGGCCCGGAAAATCTGGGCCTGGGACGACGGTGATGGAGTTCCGGAAGGAAATGAGATGTCATGGCCCTATTTCATCGGCACATCTTCCAGCCTGGACGACGATCATCCATGCATCTTCTTCCCTATCTCTTGTGTGATCAACTACCCGGAGCCCAACGCCTGGGGCAACATGGGGATCGATCTGCTGACAGAACCATCGTACGGGGCGTGCGTCGGAGTTCTCGCCGCAACGCGGATAGTCTACGGCGCGTCGGGTTGGCCCACAAACCTCGGCGGGGGTGAATCGATGTGCTACGAGTTCAATCGTCACATGATAGACGGCCCCATCGGGCCCGAGAAGGTGGGAGACGCGGTCTATAACTCCAAGTTCTTCTGCCACGACAACTACGGCTTTGCCCATTTCGCCGAATACTGGAACATGGTCACCTACAACCTGTACGGCGATCCTTCGCTGGTGAGGGAAGGGATATCCCAGTTCACCTGCGGCGACTGCAATGGCGACGGAACTGTCGACGTCGGCGATGTTGTCTACCTGGTGAATTATCTGTACAAGAACGGTGCCGCTCCCAACCCGGTGGAGGCCGGGGATGCCAATTGCGACGGGATCGTTGATGTCGGCGATGTAGTTTATCTGGTGAACTATCTTTACCGGGGCGGCTCCGAGCCTTGCGAAACATTGGCCAACCATTTGAAAGGCTGACCCCAAGAACTTCCCGAAAAGTAGTCTGCTATGCTCAAGGGAAAAGTTTTTGTTCTGGCACTCCTGGTTGTGTTTTCTGCCTCCGTTCAGGCGGAGGAGTTCATCTCCCCGTCGGACGCACAGGAGATTGCCGACGGACTGATCCAGAGAAACTTCACTTATTATGCGGCTCACCCGGAGCGGGTGGTAGATGACTTCCGCTGGGAGTCGCTCAAAGCCGCTCCTCCAATTCTTGTTCATACCTATCCGGATTTGAAGCCATGCTATTATATGGTGCCTGCTGTCAGTCCGGATGACAAGATAGTTTCCTTGATTGGAACGAGTGCCAAGAGTCGGGAGTGGCAATGGTACACCCGCGTCGAACTGGAGAGATACCCGCAGGTGAGTAAAAGTGAGGCTCTTCAGATCTGCCGGCAGAGGGCTCAGGATACCGAGACGTCGGAGCCAAAGATCGTCGAAATGCCAGAAAAGAATTTCTACTGGTTTTGCGCATTCGATGCTGATAGCCTGC
>JAGLUH010000208.1 GCA_023134875.1 Candidatus Zixiibacteriota bacterium | reverse complement strand
CTGGTGCTGGCGGCGGCATCTGGGGAACGAAACTGTTGGGCTGGAAGGTGAACGGTTATGTCGAAAACGACGATTACTGCCAACGGGTCATCAAGCAGCGAATCAAAGACGGCATCTTCGACAACGCGCCAACCTTCGGCAATATCCAAGCATTCATCGATCAAGGGTACGCCGAAAGCTATCAGGGCCTGGTTGATGTCATTACAGCGGGATTTCCCTGCACACCCTGGAGCGTCGCCGGGAAGCGACTCGGGGCCGACGATAAGCGCAACATGTGGCCCGCGACAATCGCAACCATTCGTGAGGTACGACCCCAATTCGCGTTCTTGGAAAACGTCCCAGCCCTCTCTAGTCCCGAGCGAATTGCTCTATACCGAATCCTTGATGAAGGTCGAGTTTATTCAATCGAAGAATGGGAAATCAAAATCCGTCCGCTTGTTGAAGTACGAATTACCCTACCATCCTACTTCGGACGAATTCTTGGAGACCTGGCCGAAAGTGGGTACGATGCAAGATGGTGCGTGCTCGGAGCGGACGATGTTGGGGCTCCGCACCGCCGCAAGAGACTCTGGATTCTGGCCCACACCGAACGCTGGGGACGGAGTGAGGGGAGCGAGGCGACCGGACGGGAGGCGGGGGTTGCTCCTGACGGACTGCGCGAAGACGGGGCGGCCGAACTGGCCGACACCGGGCGCAAGGGACTGGAAAAGCGGGAAAGCATCACAGAAAACGCTGGACAAGAACAGCCGCCCGCTGAACGAGGTCGTGTGCGCTGGTGGGACATCGACCCGGCGAACCTACCCGACGCCGCAGGCATACAGTCACGGACCGGACAGCAACCCACCGGGGATCACGAAACTAGATCAGGAGATACGGGGCAACCCGATAGTGACGACTGGCCAGTTGAATCCCGAGTGGGTCGAGTGGTTACAAGGTGTCCCAATCGGGTCAACCGACTTAAAGCCCTTGGGAATGAACAGGTTTCTGCGGTGGTGGCAACTGCATGGCGACTGCTGTCGGAGGGATTGACATGACTGACTTTTTCGACCAGTTGACCGAATTCTCCCGCCGCGTCTTCCGCGTTCTGGATATCGGAGAAACCACGAGCCCGTGGACCAGCGGCCAGTTTCGCGATGGCCGCCCGATAGGTGCCGTCCTGCACTACACGGCCGGAAACGACATCGACAAGACTCTGGCGTGGTTCATGGAGTACCAGAGTAGGACGAGCGCCCACGTCGTTGTAGCCGATGGGTGGCCCGAGGGCAGGCGGGAACTCTGCGAAAACCTGCCGTTGATCCACGCCTTGCCTGCCATGGTGGTGCAGTGTGTGCCGCCGGATCGCGTGGCCTGGCATGCCACCTGGGCCAACACCCGCTGTTACGGGATCGAAGCGGTCAACATGGGGGAGTTGCGACGCCTGCCAGACGGGACCTTCGTCTCATGGCACCGCGGGGCTCCTGGGGCTTCGGAGTGGACACGGCCGTGGGAACACCCATCAAAGAAACCGTTAGAACTGTTCGGGCGTTGGTGGGAACCATGGACGCCAGATCAGTTGCAGGCCATAGCAATTGTATTGCACGAAGTCCAGGAGTCCCAAGGTATGATTAAGCCCGCCTGGATTCTCGGACACGAAAACATGCAGGGCGAGCACACCTTGCGATATACAACGGGCATGCGCGTGGCTCTCGGCACGGACAAGCGTGATCCGGGGCCGGCATTTCCGTTAGAGGTGATACGGGAAACCGTGCTCGAGAGTGTGCCGATGATTTTCAGCACGAATCCATTGTTTGGTTTTGTCAGTCGGTCAAGATGGATTCAGGAGTGGTATGAATCCGTCAAGTCAACTGGTGAAGAGATGTTGTGGGGCGAGTTCTATGAATCACTCTCCAATTTCGTGGACGGTCCGGGCTTCGGATCGCTCGGCAAACTCTGCCTTCGCATCCTGGGCTACCACATCAGCAATGTCACCACGGACGATCTGACCGAAGAGGATCTGGATAGCGTATGGATTTTCCAACGCATGATGGGTTTGGAAACCGATAGGCAGCCAGGCCCGAAAACGCGACGCGCTCTTGTGGAACGGCTTGTGGACCGTGGGTTAGGAGGTCCATGACCGACTACAGGGACATGATCTCGGAACGTGCCAAGCCGCCCGCTGCCGAGAGAAACTGTAAGCACTGTGGCAAGCCTTTCGTCCCACTGCAGGGCGCGGGGCGACTCCATTGTTATGATCCGGAATGTGAGGTAGACCGGGAACGGGAGAGGCGTTTGGCCGTAAAGACTAGGGCAAGGATGCGGAAGCGGGAATACAGAAGGAAGAAAAAGGAGGAACGAAATGGCGGACATGGTTGACGTCTATTTCGAGGAAGTGATCAACCAAACAGATCTTGCATGGCTTATCCGAACCGACAACGACGAACAAGTGTGGTTGCCGAAAAGCGAGTGCGAACTTGACGAAGACGATTGTTTGGCCCAAGTGCCAGAGTGGCTCGCAATCGAAAAAGGGCTGGTGTGAACCAACCATCCTTCCAACTGATCTGCGGTGATTGCGTGGAGGAGATGCGGGGCATGCCGGAGGCTTCGGTAAGTGCGAAGATGGGTCATGAAAAAGAACAGACGAGGACAACCACAAATAGAAAAATCACTGGTGCTATGGGGGCCAAGACGCGACGAAATGATTTGGCTGTATCATGATCAACGATGGTCTATGCAAAGAATAGCCGGCTATTACAATGTTTCACAAGCTGGCATTTCGAAAGTGTTCAAGCGCATGGGGATTCAGTCACGGGGTAAAGGGCGCATTGGAGCAGAGAACGGTAGATATAAAGATGGGAAACAGAACAGGCAATATAGACAACTAATTGTCAAGGATAAGTGTTCAATCTGCGACAGGACAGATCTCCTAGTTATTCACCACAAGAACGGAGATCACCTTGATAATCATTTAGAAAACCTACAAGTGCTTTGTGATAGCTGCCACAACCGATACCATAAAACGCTATGGTGGAAAAAGAAAAAAGCATCCAAGCGGGAAAAAAACAAATAGGAGGTTTTTTGCGCCCTGTTTTACATCTTGGGGATTGTCGAGAAGTTATGGCCGGAATGCAGGAAGATAGCATTTCTGCCGTCGTCTGTGATCCGCCATACGAATTAAATTTCATGTCTAGGCGCTGGGATAACACGGGTATAGCTTACGATGTAGACATGTGGCGTCAGGTGCTGAGGGTACTCAAGCCGGGCGGGCACCTGCTTGCATTCGGAGGGACTCGAACGAGCCATAGACTCACATGCGCGATAGAAGACGCGGGATTTGAGATCCGCGATTCAATTGACTGGCTATATGGATCGGGATTCCCGAAAGCTACAGATATTTCAAAAAATTTGGATAAGAAATTAGGGGTTTATATTAAGGGTGAGATATCACCCAATTCTCGGAATAGTGGGGCAAGTCCCTCCGGTTGTTATGGAGAAGGGGTTCAACATAAGACATTGCCAAATCCTCAGTCTGAAGAAGCAAAGGCCTGGTCGGGCTGGAAGTCGCATTCCCTAAAACCGGCATATGAGCCCATCCTGGTTGCAGTTAAAGAAAACGATGGGACCTATGCAAATAATGCACTAAAGCACAGAATATCGGGATTGAACATAGATGGTGGGAGGATAGCTGGGGGAGATAGACGAATGTGTGGTACTACCGATAAGTCCGGTGAAACAAGTTATGTATCAGGAAATAGAGAAGAAACAAGAACAAAGCGGGGAAGATTCCCCGCAAATGTGATATTGGAATGTACTTGCGATAAACTTATAGACGGAAAACACACTGACCCGGATTGCCCCTGTTATATATTGGATAGACAGGTGGAAGAAACAATGCCTGGATTTCATAGTGCGGGTTCAAAAAGAAAAGATACTAGACCAAGTGGATATTCTGGGAAAGGGATGTTTCCTA
>JAGLUH010000207.1 GCA_023134875.1 Candidatus Zixiibacteriota bacterium | reverse complement strand
AATGTTATGGGACCGTCAAGGATTTCGATAACATCACCGACACTGATTTGATTGGCGGGACGAGACAACCAGTAGCCGCCGTGCGCGCCCCGCCTGGCATTGATCAAACCGGCTCGCTTAAGGCGGTTGAATATCTGCTCCAGGTATGGCGGGGACAGGTTCTCGCTCCTGGCGATATGCGCTGCTGACAGCGCTTTCCCCGCCTTGACAATCGCCACTAAGGCTCTCACCCCGTAACGTCCGCGTGTAGAAATCCTCACTAAATCATTCTCCCATATCTCATACAGAAGGAATTTACTAATCCTTAGTTGACTTGTCAAGATTATTTTCGATTTTTCTTAATTTTTTAGCAAGCAAACTGATTATGGAGAAAACATTGCCTGTTATCTTCATGTAAATGAGCGAGTTAGGTAGAGGTAAAAAAATCGGGCTGGCGAGGCATGGTTCCATCGGAGAGCCGCCGCCAGCCCTTCTGCGTGGGTAAGGGTGGGAATTACGGATCAGCGGCCAGTGTTGCTGCGTCGATTGTCTTCAACAGAATCTGAGCCCGGCAGCAGAAACGCATCGATTTCGACGGGGATATCCACATTTCGTAGAACTGGCGAGCTCTTTTCATTGCCTGACCGGCCTCTTTCCTGGCGCCGGTTAGGTCGTTATCGAGGAATTTCCGACACGCCAGACGATAAAGGCGATCATGCGCCATCAGGAGATCTACTTCCGGTTGATTTTTCTTAGCCATTGCATAGTTAACGTCGAAGCAGAAGCGGGTTGGTTCAAAAAAACACGAGGGATAGTAGCTGTAGGTTATTAAATTGGTAACCAACCCAGCGGGTGAGCTTGAGTGATTATGCCTGAGGTATTAATTTTCAGTACTGCCTTTCCAAGTCATCAGCAATCTTCTCTCGGCGAAGCAAAAACCGCAAGGGTTTTAACCTATGGCTCCCGCCACAACAAAGAGGTTGGCGGCAGAATCATTTGAATCTTCGGCGTAAACCTCATATACTGATGGAGCAAACTGATGCGTTTAGCGATGCTGAGTCGGCGGTGACGCCGGAATGCTCAACAACAAAGGTGATTGATAGTGGGATTTTTTGACAGGCTGTTCAATAGGCCGCCCAAGCCGGGCAAGCCTCGCCCCGTGACAGACGAGTTTTTCCAGCAGGAAGTGCTTGCATCTGCCATTCCCGTAGTAGTCGATTTCTGGTCGCCCGTCTGTCCGCCCTGCCAGGTTATGAGTGGGCTGCTGAGCGAAATCGGCCCTGACTATGCCGGACGGGTGAATATCTTCAAGTTAAGAGTGGATCAGAATCCTATGGCCGCCGCTCATTTTCAAATACGGAGCGTGCCCACCTTGATCTTTTTCCGTGGAGGGAAGATCGTCGGTCGGGTTGTTGGACTTTTACCTTTGCATCCCCTGCAGGCCAAAATCGACGAACTCATTAAGTAGGGAAAAGGGGCATCGATCTTGAATGGTAATAAGTACCGGCGAATGGTAATCCGACTCCTATTGTTGATACCCCTGGTTACTCTTTTCTCCGCTGTGAGCAGTGAAACGCTGCGAGGAGCCGTTCCTGCAGGAAATATCCACCCTAATTTCCGGCTCAGTTTTTCCGAACGTATTCGGATGCTGAGCTGGGATAATACCATCACGCTGGCTGATTCGCTATGCGGCGG
>JAGLUH010000206.1 GCA_023134875.1 Candidatus Zixiibacteriota bacterium | reverse complement strand
ATGCTCAAACTGACAAATGAGTTTCGTTATTACTTCGTTCCGGAAACCAAGAGATTCAACTGGGATGAGATTATCATTGATCTCTTCTACATCAAATGGCACAGCCGCGTCGGCATGCCGGCGACGCTGACACTCGGTCGCCAGAATATCATCCTGGGTGAAGGTTTTATAGTCATGGATGGTCATCCCCTGGATGGTTCCCGCTCGATCTATTTCAATGCGGCGCGTCTTGATCTTGAACTCAGTCAAAGAAACAAGTTGACCATGTTCTATTCCTATCAACCTGAGACCGATGACATACTGCCGGTGATCCATGACCGGAAACAAAAGCTGATCGAACAGCCGGAGAAGGGTGTTGGCGTTTGTTACAGCGGCAACCTGACTCAGGTTAACCTGCAAGGTTACTTCATCCGCAAGGATGTCAGCGGAATCGCTACACGACCAACGAAATCGGTTATCAACTCAGTAGGTGGTCGATTACAACTGCCGACAGCGGCACACCTGACTGTTACCGCCGAGGGAGCTTACCAGTTCGGCAAATATGGTGATGTCAGTCGCTCGGCAGTGGGTGGCTACGCCCGTATTGATTACCAAACCAATTGGCAATTATACCTTCCTCGACTACTTTCACTGGAGACTGTCTGCCTCAGTGGTGACAATCCGGTCACGGTGAAATACGAAGGCTGGGAGCCGATGTTCGCTCGCTGGCCGAAGTGGAGCGAATCTTATATTTACACGCAGATCAAAGAAGATGCAGTGGCCTGGTGGACGAACCTGATCTCTCTACATGGCGGCGCGAGATTTCAGCTTGCGCCCAGTCTTGATCTAAGCCTCGACTATCATCATCTGCTGGCGTTCCGGGAACCGGTTGATTCCCTTCCTTTCCCGGGCGGCAACGGGAAAACGCGAGGCGACCTCTTCATCGGCAAGCTGACCTTTCAGATCAACGACTACCTATCAGGGCATCTTCTCTGGGAAGGTTTCCTGCCGGGGAATTATTACTTCTCTACGGCTGATCCCTACAGTTGGGTAAGATTTGAACTGCTACTGAAGTTGTAGGGAATCATCAAGCAGGCAGACCGCTTTAACCTACCGTCTGGGAGATGCCACCGGCGACCATTAGTGCTTTAACTATGAGTCGGGGTTTTCGTGCGGTCGCGGCAGGTCCCACCAGTGGAGATTGGCGCTTACGCGGCGCAGGGTTCCCGCCATATTGGGATCGGCGCCCTGGTGGCAGCGGAGGATGATCTCGCCGGAATCGCGGCCAACGATTTCCCACTTGCCACTGCGACTGGACATTACATAACGAGCGGGTTTGACGACACCGGTACAGCGGTTTTGCGCGCCGGCAAAGATTTCGTGCCCTTCCTTGAAGGTGAGCAGGTATTTCTCGTTGCCCTTAACCGGTCGGCACTGGAAAACATAGTATGGCTTGATGCGAAACTCGCAGCACTTGTGCCACAGGTCGGCTAACAGCTGCGAGTCGTCGTTGATGCCCCGCAGGAGTGGTGTCTGCACCAGGAATTGGTAGCGCGGGAAAGAATCGACGACATCACGAAGCGGCTCACGTAACTCTTCCGGTCTGAGGATATGAAGTACCACATAGACGGTCTTGCAGTAGTGATTGGGCAGCCGGGCAGCATAAAAATAGGGATCATGCACCAAGGCACGTGTGCCGAAACGCACGTTGTGAATATGTTTCATCTCGGCGATGCCGTCCAGCATCTCCCTGACAAGTTCAGGCGCAGCCAGCAGCGCATCGCCGCCAGTCATCAAGACGCTGCGGATTTCCGAGTGTTCGCGGATGTAGGCTAGTGCTTCAGCGGGATCGATAATCGCATCATGTTCCAGGTCCTCACCCTCAAAGAGCCGCTTGCGGAAGCACCAGTCACAGGTAACATGACAATCCTGCGAGATAACCGCCAACGCCGTTTCCCGGTACTTGTGCTGCATACCGGGAATCACATAGTTGCGCGACTCGTCGGATACATCATATCCAAGTTCCTTCGGCACATCACCTCCCTGTGATTTCCAGACCCGCGATCTCGTGCTTGCTGTAGGTTCTA
>JAGLUH010000205.1 GCA_023134875.1 Candidatus Zixiibacteriota bacterium | reverse complement strand
CGTGCAAACGAAAGAGAAACCCGACCCGGCTTCAGCTTCACCCAGATAAAGGGGGTAGTTACCACCGGATGGTATTCTATTCCGGCGTCATTGAGGTGAGCGGTTATGATCTCCGTGCGCGCGGCGATCTCAGCACGGCAGTGTTCGATATGACTTTGAAGTACGTCAATATCAGCAAAGAACCGACCTGCCGCTTGAACCGATGTGGGGCATGGTATCAATCCGAACGAGTTGGCCAGCCTTGCCAGAGGAGCGATAAATTCCCTTCTGCCCACCAGGATTGACAGCTTCAAATCGGGAGCACACAGGTTGGTCGAAAGAGCAAACATCTCCAGACCGGTTTTCAGCCGCTTGCGAATCTCACAGTAAAGCGGCGGTCGAAAGTTGCCAATGGCGTTGAGACTGTAGGATGAATCGACGACCACCAGCATATTCTCACGGGCGGCCAGTTGCTCCAGCTTGAGAAAGAAGCTCTTGTCACAGACCGCACCCGTTGGATTATGGGGTGAGTTGAGTAGCAGGATTTTCAGCTTCCCGGAGTTGCGACGCTCGAACTGCTTGAGGTTGGGCAGAAAATCATTGCGCTGGTAAAGTGGATACTTCTCGATTTTTCCACCGAACAACAGACCAATGTTGCGATAGGCACTAAAGCCGGGATCAGGAGCATAACAGACCCGATCGGTATCGATGAAATAAGTGCCCAGCAGCAACAAAGTAGCACGGCCACTGGGCAGCAGCAGCATTTGCTTGTCGGGATTAATGCGGGCACCGTAAGCAGCGGTAAGATACTCGCTGAATATATCCTTGATTGCGGTATCCTTCACCGCCATCGCTGGAGCTGCGACCGTAAGCGAAAAACGGCTCAAATCGGTGATTTCCTGCCCTCGTCGGGTCAGTGATCTTTTCAGGCCGTCAAGTTCACCCAGAAAGGGACTGGGTAGCTTATGAATTCGCTCCGCCGGCGCTACAATAACTCTTCTTCTCATCTTGCCCTAACCCCACCGCCGATATCCACCAACTGATGCGATAACCACAAAATCGCCGCGCACTGTTCCGCCATCTCCGCACGATAGTATGCTTCCCGGAGATCGCTGCCGAAAGCCAACAGGCCATGCCTTTCCAGAAGAAAAGTATGACCATGATCTACTACAGATGCGAACATCTTCGCTAAGGCAGCACTGCCCGGTCGAGCATAAGGAATCAGCGGAATCTGGCCGAAAGTGTGTGTGAACTCAGGAAGAGTGCCGCCCTCAAGAGGGATACCTGCCGTTGCAAAAGAAGTGGCATAACGGGAATGAACATGTACCGCTGCCTGAAACCCGGAGTTGGCGGCATAACCGGCGAGATGAAGCCGGGACTCCGTCGATTGTCTTCTCCCCTTGCCCCGAACCCGACCGCGCGGCGTCAGAATAACGAGATCATCCGGTTTCATCATCCCCTTACAGACACCCGCCGGTGTGATCAGAATATCACTGTTGCTTAGCCTGCAGGAGATATTGCCTTCGGTTCCGGCGATCATCCCTTTATCATAGATAAGCTCACCAATATGACAGATTTCAGCAGCGATTTTCAAGATGGCAGTGTCCACGTGACGATCCCTCTCCTCGCCGAAGGATAACCTCTAACGATGGGATTTTCAAGCCAAATCTGAGATGTAAAAGCGGGCACTTGGGGAGAGACTGAACAAAATCATGTTTGTTAATGCTTTGTTGCTCTGTTAGTTACCAAGAGGGATTTGTATTACAGCAACGGTCTCAGAACGTATACCATGATATCCCTGTTTCTGCATCCCATGTACTATCTTGATTAACACGTTGTTACGACCTTACGGTTTTGTATGAGCGAAATCGTGGCAAGGGAAACTCCTACATAATGTGCCATAAAAGGCTGTAACTACTACATCTTGAGTTTTTTTCGTTTTTTTATTTGACTGTCTCCTGCTTCTTCTCTAACCTGCTAATCCCGTAGGCTGCTCAATGACCCTTTTGCGGGGAACAAGACTACAGGGAAGTTAAGTTGTGAAATCCTCATGATGAGGAGTAGGGCAGGTTTGTCTGTCAGCCGATAAAAACATGGCAGCGCCGGTGTAAACAGCGGAGGATGATTGCATGCAGAGATTCGACAAAAAGAGCTTGACTGAGAACGCACTGCGGGTGCTGGAGCGGCGCTATCTGGCCAAGGACAAAGACGGCAATGTAACCGAAACTCCCGATGAGTTGTTTCGCCGCGTTGCCACGGCAGTAGCCCTACCTGATAAGAACTACGGCGCATCCGATATCGAGGTAGAGCGGTTGGCGGAAGAGTTCTACCAGATGATGGCCAGTTTTGAATTTATACCTAATTCCCCCACCCTGATGAATGCCGGTCGTCCTCTTGGTCAGCTTTCCGCTTGTTTCGTGCTGCCGGTCGGCGACTCGATGGAGGAAATCTTTGAAACCATAAAGCACGCCGCCCTGATACACAAATCGGGAGGGGGTACCGGCTTTTCCTTTTCCCGCCTGCGGCCGCGTAATTCGGTGGTTGCGTCAACCTCCGGTGTGGCCTCCGGGCCGGTCTCTTTCATGAGGGTCTTCAATGCCGCCACTGAGGCAGTCAAGCAGGGCGGTACCCGCCGCGGTGCCAACATGGGAGTCTTAAGAGTCGATCATCCCGATATCGAGGAGTTCATTTCCTGCAAGGATGACATCACTCAGATAACCAACTTCAATATCTCAGTCGCCATTACCGATGAGTTCATGGCGGCGCTCAGGGAGAATCGCGACTATGCCCTGCGCGACCCCCGCAGCGGCGAACCATACAAGATCGATGACAAGTTAGTGACCGCCAATGCCGGGCAGATATTCAACAACATTGTCGAGCACGCCTGGCGTACCGGCGAGCCGGGTATAATTTTCCTTGACCGGATGAACCAGCTTTCTCCCAGTCCTGAAGCCGAAACAATCGAGGCCACCAATCCCTGCGGCGAGCAGCCGCTGCCCCCTTACGACTCCTGCAATCTCGGTTCGATCAATCTGGGCAAGATGGTGCTGGAACAACTGCCGGCTGATTTCGATCCGCGGGAAGAACCGGAGAAGGGTGTTGACTGGGAAAAGCTAAAGGTAACGGTACAGCGTGCCATTCATTTTCTTGACAATATCATTGACGCTAACAAGCACCCGATTCCAGAAATCGAACGCCAGACACTGCGCAATCGTCGTATCGGTCTCGGCGTGATGGGCTGGGCTGATATGCTGGTCAAACTGCGATTGCCTTACAACAGTGAATCAGCCTTCGAGTTGGGTGAGAAAATGATGGAATTTATCAACACCACCGGACATATTCATTCTTCCGAACTGGCCAAGACGCGCGGGAAATTCCCCAACTGGGAGAGCTCCCGTTTTGCCAGTGAGGGAGTGGCAATGCGCAACGCTACTGTGACCACTATCGCCCCCACCGGCACCATTTCCATAATCGCCGGCTGCTCCTCGAGCATAGAGCCTTATTTCGCCATCTCCTTTGTGCGCAATGTCATGGACAACACCAAGCTGATCGAAGTCAATCCCCTCTTTGAACGCATCGCCCGCCAGCGTGGTTTCTACTCGAAAGAACTGATGGAGAAAATTGCCGAGAATAACAGCATCCAGAGCTTCGAGGAAATCCCCGCCGATATCAGGGAAATCTTCGTAACCGCCGCCAATGTCACTCCCCGCGATCATGTCAGGATGCAGGCGGTATTCCAGCAGAATTGCGATTCGTCGGTATCGAAGACCATCAATCTGGATCAATCCGCCACGCCCCAGGATGTGTTTGACGCTTACGTTTACGCTTTCGAGAGCGGCTGCAAAGGTGTGACCATTTACCGTGACGGTTCCCGCGCCAACCAGGTTCTCTCCACCGGTAAGACAACCGATGCTGCCGCACCCGCCGAGACGGATGACAAAGCCGCCACCGCAGTACTGTCTCCGGAACCGGCCGCAACCGGCGCCAAGGTGGAAGAGAGGCCCGACATCCTGACTGGCATTACCGAGCGCATTCGCACCGGCTACGGCAATCTCTATATCACTATCAACAGCAAGGACGGTCAGCCGTTTGAGGTCTTTGCCCAGATCGGCAAGTCGGGCTGGTCGACCATGGCCGACACGGAAGCGATCTGTCGGATGATCTCGCTGGCGCTGCGTTCCAATATTCCCGTGAGCGCGGTAATAGAGCAGTTGACCGGCATCGGCGGGGAATCTCCCTTGTTCCAGAATGGCGAGTTGATTAAGTCGATTCCTGATGCTATCAGCATGGTGCTGAAAAAACATTTCGGCAATGGCGAGACTTACCAGCGTGGCTCCTACTATGGGCAGCCCTGCCCTGACTGCGGCAATCGCCTGGTGCATGATTCCGGCTGCGTGACCTGTCAGTCCTGCGGCTATACCAAGTGCTGAACCCTCTGGCGTAGGTTGCGTGGAAGGGGATCGGGAACGGGTACCCCACCCCTCTGGAGACTGTTTCAAAACCTCAAAAAGTGTCGTTGCGAGTTAGGCAGCCGCCGGACAATGACACGGCTTTGGGGACCTTCTGTGTCTGCCTCTTCTCTACAAAGGATTCCTGATGGTGCGGATGATTATCCCCGCAGGGGATCAACAAAAATAGCCGCAGGTGAAACCTGTGGAAACGAAGGTGTCAGTAAACCATCAACCCCTTCAGGGGTTGAACAAAACAAACGGGATTGATTCGGCCCTTTCAAGGCCGATAATAAGTAATAGGCGGCATTTCGTTACCGTGGGTTACACCCACGGCTATTCAAGTTCTTCCCCTTCGGGGAATGCCCGTCGATTTGCATGAGTTCAACTTTACTGGAACCTGCATATTCTTCCCCTTCGGGGAATTATGTGACCGCTTGCCGGACTTGCAGCAACGGTTCTGGAATTTCGAGACAGCCTCCTCTGGGGTGGGAAATAACTCGCACCCCAAGGGGTGCGGTACCCAGTAATAAGAAGAGTCCGTAGATCAAGCAATCTGCCTGATTGACTATCATTATCGAGAGCCTATGAGCGGTTATATACCGGCAGGCTCGTGTCGTGAGGAAATAAGAAAGGAGAGGGGTGGTTCTCTTGAAAAAACTCCTCATTCGATACGGTAAAGGGTTTTTACAGCCTCCACGGTCTATTGTTCCCGCTACCCGCCCGACGGGAGGGGTCACGGCAGGATACGCAACCATTGTAGGGACAACCTTCAAAAATGAGCTGTTAGAGATTTTTCAATTATCCCCTCTCCAACTCTCTATCTATAGTATATCATTTTACTGATAAAACTCAAGGCAAATCGTATTCTTACACCTCCCGCAATCTGAGTCCTGTCTCTAGCGTGTCACCAACAAGCGTTTATTAACACAAACATCTTGCAACGGTGATAACCTCTCATATATCTTTTCTTTCGGCTGTTTAGTGATCGAACTTGAGAGGGAGCTGGTAGCGAATGATAGCCGGCATCGGTATCGACATCATCGAAATCGAAAGAATTGCAAAAGCCTATCGGCGTTGGGGCGAGGTGTTCCTGCACAAGATATGTACAGCGGCTGAGGCGCGCTACTGTCTAACCAAACGGAACCCGGCGATATCACTGGCGGGGCGATTCGCCGCCAAGGAGGCGGGATACAAGGCTTTAGCGGCGGCGGGTATTGAGATTAGTGGCTGGCATGATCTCTGGGTGGAGGTGGACCGCAACGGCAGGCCCCAATTGAAGACCGTCAGTAAAACCAACCTGATAATCCATCTGTCGCTTTCCCATACGAAAACGTGGGCTGTGGCAATGGTAGTAACAGAGAGCCTCGATCAACACTAACCCGACAAACGGATACTGGATTCAACTCGTAGATCAAATGGTCTGCCCGCTTGACATCCTCGTAAATTCGTGGGCGGCAGACATCCGCGTCTGTCCCAGTAATGTAGGTTAAAGCCCTTGCCGTTCGGACAAATCTACTCTTATATCTCGCCGGCGAGCTTCTTATAGATCAAAACCGGCGGAATCGAACGGTTGCCAAGCAGCATATCATGAAACGCCTGGGGTGAATAAGCATCACCCTGCCGGGAGCGATAGAGGTCGTGGATTTCCAGAATCAAGTTTTTGCCGACCAGGTAGGAAATCGGCTGAGTCGGATTCAGGGTGTAACGGCTTACTTCAATTTCAATGAATCCTACCGAGGCATCCAGCTTGGCCGCCATCCAGTCAACCGCCTCCTGATAGGTGAACTGACCGGTATGTAACTTGACATCGACGACAATCCGCGCTGCGCGGAAGAGCACACCGCCCAGAATCCCCAGATAAGTGCGGGGATCATCGCCGTAGAAACCGTGCTCATACACTGTTTCC
Source organism: Candidatus Zixiibacteriota bacterium (assembly GCA_023134875.1). Lineage (GTDB taxonomy): Bacteria > Zixibacteria > MSB-5A5 > CAIYYT01 > CAIYYT01 > JAGLUH01. The sequence continues at coordinate 2,823 of JAGLUH010000205.1, read as the reverse complement.
TCACAGTAGAGCGCCCAGCCTTCCATGCCCATGTTATTATGTTGCAGGCGGCGAATCGGTGAGGAATGACGGTTGGCCAGTTGAATTTGCAAATGATGGCCGGGATAGGCTTCATGCACGGTTGATCCCTTGAAGCCGCGTTTGACAGCGTAACGGAAGAAAGCGGAACGGCTTGTCTCATCGAGAGAATCAGGCAGGGGTCGAACATAAAAGAGTCCGGTCTGCACCGGTTCAAAGGGGCCGGGCGGCTGGTAAGCGATACCGCCGATGATATTGCGGAGAAACTTCGGCGTCTCTACCGGAATGCAATCGCCGATATCAGGAGGAACCGCGGCGAAGTGAGATTCCTGAACCCAACTGCGGCTTTGATTGATCTCCCACTGGAAGTAGTCAAGAATATCGGCACGAGAAAAGCTGCGGGGAATAAAGCAGGTCGGTCCGTTCGTTAAAGGCAAGGTATCGCAAATTGCCTTGACGGAATCATACTTTGTCATTGCCCTCTCCAGCCATATCTCCCCCAGATGCAACAGCGAGTCGGCGTCAAAATCGAGAAAGTGTTCCTCCCGCAGCAGCCGATTGTAGTTTTCCTTCCCGAAAGCAAATGACTTGTGCTCTTCCAGCTTAAGGACATCAAGCAGGTCGATGAAACCCTCCAGTGCGGTGGCGACCTCAGTAAAAGCCGCTTCGATTTCCACCTGGCGAGCCGGGAACTGAGAAGTGAAATGTGTGGCGACTTCGTTAAAGAAAGCCAGGCTGGTTTCCGTTTCCTTTTCCGAGAGAAGAATCCAAAGCAATGGTGGCGCTTTAAGGGACTTGCGGGCGGAGGTAAGGAAGCGAGGCAAATCAGTGAGACGCGACAAAATGTATTCCAGTTTCAGACTATCGCTAAGCGAGGGCGAAATCAGCAGGTAATAGATTCCATTAATTGCAGTCGAGGAGAAAAGTTTGGGGTTGTCCCGGATCAGCAGCGAGCGCTCCAGAAAAAGAAGGTTGGTCCTGATATTTCCTTGCAGGAGCAGGTAGTCAATCCTGCTGTCAATCGATAGTTTCTCCTGCTTAATCTTGCGCAGTTGTTTCTGAATCGACTTAAGCGCCGCCGCCTGTTTCTTAAGTGAACGTTTCGAATAGCCGGGGTAGTACATATACTCAGGCGAGTAATCCCCCATTTCCGTAGCGTAGACCGGATCGAATGAGAAGCTCTGGTAGCGGTATTTCTCCCCTATCGCCTGCAATTTGGCTTCTTCGGTATCCTGACCCATCAGGGGGTTTAAGATCGCAACCGCCAGCAGTAACATCACTGTAATAAACCAAGTCTTGCACATCAGTTAATCTCCCGTCCTCACGGTTTCTGTTTGCTTCCTACCAATACTGGCACTGTATCTCGATCACTCTCGCACCAGGGTGGCCACCGCCTCGACATGCGCCGTCTGCGGGAACATATCAACCGGCGTGACCCGTGTCACCTGGTAGCCATGTTCGGCGAATAGCGCCAGGTCACGCGCCAGGGTGGCGGGATTGCAGGAGACAGCCACGATTCGTGACGCTTCCAGCCGGGCTATCCGCCGTACTGCTTTGGCTTCCAGCCCCGCTCGCGGCGGATCGGTAATAATCGTATCAAATCGTCTTTCACTTTCCTTCAGGGCAACCAGCTCCCGGCGCACGTCCGCGGCAACGAAATCGACGTTGGCAATCCGGTTCAGTTCGGCATTTGTCCGCGCCATCATGATCGCATCAGGATTGATCTCGATACCAAGCACCGAGCCGACCTGGCGCGCCAGGTAGAGCGCGATCGTGCCGCAACCACAGAATAGATCGAGCAGGCGGTGATCAGCCTGAAGCTGAGCGTGATCTCTGATAACATTATAGAGAATCTCGGTCTGAGCGCTGTTGGTTTGCATGAATGAGAAAGGCGTCACCTGAAAAGTCAGGTCGCCAATCTGTTCCGTGATGTATTCCCGTCCCGAAACATGAATCAATTCATCGCCGGTGGCGACATTAGCTTTTTTCTCGTTGACAGTCTGAAACAATGCGGTGAGATCGGGAATTTCCCGCCTGACAGCCTTGAATAACTCATCGTGACCGCTGAAGGCGGCACCAAAAGTCACCAAGTTGAGCATCAAATCGCCGGTCCGCTTGCCCTCTCTGACTACCAGAAAACGGAGTTGTCCCCTACCGATTCTATAGTCATAAAAGGGGATTTGCAGTTGCCGCGCCGTTCGTCGGACGACTGCCAACGCTGCCACCGATCGCTCCGACTGCAGGAAACATTCTTGAAGCTGGAAGATGGCATCATAACGCCCCCTGATGTGTAATCCTGCTGTCGGTTGCTGGCCATCATCACCAAAGGAGTACTCCATCTTGTTGCGATAATAATACGGCTCGACCGCCTTCACGGTCGGCTCAACAGGGACAGCCGGTAGTCTGCCGATACGTTTCAGAGCCTCGACAATGAAGTTTCTCTTGAAGCCGACCTGCTTTTCATAGTCCAAATCCTGCCATTTACAGCCACCGCATACGGCAAAATGCCGGCAGCGCGGCTCGACTCGCATAGGTGACGTCTCAATCACCTTCAACATGCGGGCGAACGCATAACGGCGCTTTACACCGGTTATTTCGCACTCGATCACTTCCCCCGGCAATCCACCATCAGCCATCACAACCATACCATCGTGTTTGCCGATCGACTTGCCGGTTGCCGCCAGATCGGAGATCTTCAGCGTGAGGAGTGTGCCTGCTGTCAGTCGTGGAACCATCACCGGTAAGATATTTGATGAACCCGCTTTAGCAAACCATAAAAGCATTGACAAGTGACCCATAATGGTT
>JAGLUH010000204.1 GCA_023134875.1 Candidatus Zixiibacteriota bacterium | reverse complement strand
GAATCCCGGCGAGCCGGGATGACTTCCTTAATTTTGCTCTTTGCATTTTGACCTTTGATCTTTGTTCCCAGACAGAATATCAAATCCCCCAGCGGGATACGACTAATTTTATACAATTTCTTGCCGGCCGGGGGCAAGTCTGATATCATGTGTGGCCAAGGAAGCACGGAATTTAGGCAAGAAAGGGGAAAGTGAAATGAAGAGTGTCAAATGGTGCTGATACGGCGGAAAAATAATGCTGATAGGTCCCAGAAAACTGCGAGTGATCCGGAAATAGCGGCAATAACACACTAAAAACAATGACGGTTGGATAATTTTCTTGGATTTCATGTCTATTTTTGCTATCATAGACGTTAAGTTCAGGAAGGGGTCTTTGTACACACATTTGAGTCAGGAATGGATTAATTAGTCAGGAAAGGTCCTAAGATGGGTACATTAAGAAAAATGTGGGTTGTTCTTATCTACACGGGTTTGGTTGTCTGTGTTGCTCAGGCCGCGGAAATAAATCTGCCCGAAGATACAAGCGCGCTGCTGGTGGCGAAGGAATTGCGGATCAGCGGCAACACTCTGATATCGACCGAGCATTTGCTCGAATATATGCCGGACATCTACAACGCCTCCGATCAGCGCCTGTCCGAGGCTGCACCGGAGCATTTGTATGACCTGAGGGTAATTCGCCAGATAATAGCCGAGCCGGGCATACCGCGGCAGGTCTCGATCAGGACGATCCAGGGTCTTACGCAATATATACTGTCTATGTACAAGGAGGCCGATTATTCCGGGATATACGTGTACGTGCCGGAAGGGGCCATCAGGAACGGCATTACGCTGGTGAATCAGGTCCTGCCAATAAACATTATCGAGGCTCCTGTCAGTGAAGTAAGAATCAAGTATTACGATGCCGAGCGAAACGAGATCGAAGAAGGCTTTCTCAAGCGTTCCGCCCTTGAGAAATGGTCGCCGGTCAAGCGTGATAAGGTGGCCGGCCAGAGATCGCTGGACTATTTGGTCAATCTTCTCAATCTCAATCCTGACAGACATGTCTCCGCCATCGTATCCAGAGGTGAGGAGCCCAATTCGTTAGCGATACAATACGATGTTTACGAAACAAGACCGTGGCATTTCTTTGCTCAAGTGGACAATTCCGGCACGAATGACAGGGAATGGGCCCCGAAGTTCGGCGTGATCAACACCAACCTTACAGGTATAGACGACAGATTCACCGCCCTTTACCAGGTCAGTGCCGATTCGAATTTCGACGACAACTATTCGGTTTTCGGAAGCTATGATTTTCCGGTAACGGGTCCTCGACTCCGCCTCAATGTTTTCGGCGGATACAGCGAGTTTGACATCGATCCCGAGGGCGGCCCGATTGATTTCATCGGCAACGGTTCGTTTTACGGAGCCGTGCTGCGTTACAACATTCTCCAGCGAAGAGGATGGTTCCTCGACGCCACCGGGTCGCTAAGCCACGAAGAGAGTAAGATCACTCCCTCGTTATTCCCTCAGTTCTTCGCAAGCGACGTCAAGATGAACCTATGGGGAATCGGGGCCAACGCCCATCGCAGAGATGATACGTCCAGCACTGCGGTGACATTAAACTACAGCGAGAATTTCGGTGGATCGGACCAGGATGAGTTTTGGGACTCTGCCACGCTTACCGGCGCCCGAACGAACGCCGAGCGAGACTTTTCCATCATTACACTGGCCGGCAACCACAGTCAGTACCTGGATCAAGATAAAGTCCAGCAGTTGAGAAGCACCGCCAAGTGGATAGAGCCCACCGAAAGACTGGTCCCTGCGAAAATGACTTCCTTCGGAGGCATGTACACGATCAGGGGATATGACGAATATGAAATTGTCGCCGATGGCGGGATATTGGCTTCGATTCAATACGAGTATGATCTGGTCAGGCATAGCCAGGCTGTTGAGTCCGAAACTGTGGCTGGTGAAGAGCTGAAAAAACTGGCGCCGCTTGTCTTTTTCGATTATGGCCGGACCAAGATAGAAAGCCCTGTGCCGGGTGAAACGGACAATCAAAAGCTCTATTCGGTAGGTGTTGGCCTGGCTTTCGAGATTGGAGACAATTTTAGCGGAGCTGTGTATTATGGCCATCCACTGAAAGACACCGTTGACACAGACAGTGGTAACGGTCGGATCAGCGCAAGTGTAATGCTGCGGTGGTAGCCTTTTAACTAAAAAATATATTGGGGGTAATTAAAGTACATGGAGAGAAAATAGTGCATGGACGAATTTAGATAGCAATAGTTACTTTTTTAAGGGGATGGATGATGAAAAGAATTAAAAGAAGTTTGAAAGGTCGTTATTGGAGGAAGGTAATAACATACTTCCTGACGTGTTGTTTATTCTTAAACACGTCACTGCCTGCCGTGATGGCCGGACCGGTTGGTGGTGTTGTCGACACCAGTCCGACTGGGGGTGGCACAGCAGAAATCTTATATGGACAGGACCCATTCGGGCATACCACACAAGTAAACGTTGATACGACCCGCACAATTATTAACTGGGACAGTTTAAATACTGAGGGCGGTATCCCCGAAGTCCGGGAAACTCTCGCTTTCTCGCAGGGCGGTCTGACCGGTTCTGCTGTTCTGAACAGAGTTTCCGGGCCCGCAACGCAATTTAACGGAGACCTGAGCGCCCCCGGCATGAGTATTTTCATAGTTAATCCCGCCGGTGTTTTATTCGGCGGTGGATCAACTGTCAATGTCACGCAGTTGGTCGCTTCGGGTCTGGACATGCAAAATGGCGCATTCCACGCCGTCCTGGACGATCCTGTCAACAACAAGATGGAATTCGTAGGCGGCGATGGTGAAGTGACAAGTCGCGCTTACATAACAGCCGATAGCGTCATTCTTATCGGTAAGCAGGTCTTCAATCTCGGTCCGATCCAGGCTCCGGACGGATTAGTTGTTATGGCTGCCGGTGATGAGGTTCGTCTTTATGAGAATGGCAGCGACGTTGCAGTCGTCGTATCAGAACTCGGAGGTGGCACTCCTGATGTCCGGAACTCAGGTTACATAAGCGCCAGTAATGGAACAATAGTTCTTGCTGCCGGAGATATTTATTCCAGGGCTATTAGTAATGTTGGCATTCTTGCTGCATCGGGCGGTACGGTAAAGCTCCAGGCTGCCAGTGTCGAAAACGGAGGCTGGATCGATGTGGATGCCTCTACCAGCGATGGTGATGGCGGCAGCATCAGCCTGATCG
>JAGLUH010000203.1 GCA_023134875.1 Candidatus Zixiibacteriota bacterium | reverse complement strand
ACCAGGACTTTTTCAACAAGCCCTTCATAGTGGGATATTCCAGTCGGTGTTCGACCCGATGCGGTGCGACTCAATCTGCCAATGGATGAGATCCTCGTGGTTGCCGGCGTCGAATAGGCATTTGGCGAAATGCTCCTACGATCTTTTTCAAGAAAGCTTACCTGATGTAGCAAAGAGAACGAAGCGTCACCGTTGTCAGCAGTCGTAGCAGGGGGGTGGGCCGCCGCCGAAGATGTAGGAAATCAGATACACTACATCCGCGATGTTGACCATTTGGTTGCAGTCGACATCGCCGGAGAGCTCATGCGGTACCGGCGGTGGACCGCCGCCGAAGATATAGTTAATCAGATAAACAACATCCGCGATATTGACAAGTCCGGAACCATCGGTATCGCCGCAGACAAAATCACAGAGATCACCGATGCCGTTGCTGTCGCTGTCCGCCTGGTCGGGATTGGGAATATCGATGCAGTTGTCACAACTGTCGCCGACGTCGTCGCCGTCACGGTCTTCCTGTAAAGGGTTGACGAAGAATGGGCAATTGTCACAACTATCACCAAACAGATCGAGGTCGGTATCTTCCTGAAGCGGGTTGAAATTCTGCACGCAGTTGTCGCAGGAATCACCCACACTATCATTGTCGAAATCAAGCTGAGCGGGATTGTAAGTCGAGGGGCAATTATCGAGGATGCAGGTGTCGGTAGGATAACCGGGGTCACCGTAACCGTCACCGTCAAAATCGGTGCAGAAATCGCAGCTATCACCGATACTGTCGTTGTCGATATCTGTCTGCAACGGATTGGTGACATAAGGGCAGTTGTCGCAAAGATCGCCCAACGGATCGTTATCATTGTTAAGCTGGTCGGGATTGTACACCGTCACACAGTTGTCGGCGATATCGACCACGCCGTCGCCATCGGTGTCAGTGGTCTCGCACTCGTCAGGGGATCCATTGAGGTTAATATCCTGCGAAGTACCGCTGGCGATATCGCAATAATCGATCACACCATTCTCGTTGCAGTCAAGCGGAGAGGTAGGCCGGAAGGCAAGGCCGGTCGGCATCGCCAGGCCTTCATCACCACGGACATAAGATCGATAGTAACGTCCCGCTTCAGCATCATACTCGATTACCCGCACCCTGCCGGGGGAGGAGACAAAGACATTACCGTTGGGGCCGATCCGCAGTCCCCAGGGATCGAGAGGCGTGTAGTCATCGTTGAAGACGCGGACAAACTGGCCGGTCAGCAGGTTGTATTCCAGCACCTGGTCGCTGCGATAGCTGGCCACCAGCAGTTTACTGTGACCCCTGATCGCCAGGCCGCGCGGGCCGTCGAGACCACCGCTGCCGGGCGCGATTATGGTATCCAGGAAGGCGCCGTCAACACCAGAGAACCTGAGAATCATATTGTTGTTATAACTCGACACCAGAAGGTTGCCGTCACCATCAAAGATCAACCCGAAAGGTCCACTTAAACTGCCGCTGCCGGTGTTGACGAATATTCCCACCGGCGCGCCGGTCTGTCCGTCATATTCGAGGATGCGCGAATATGACCGGCTGGCGACGAAGAGGTTGCCGTTCGGCCCGAAGACAAGGGCGCTCGGATTGAGAAGATCAAGGCTGCCCTGTGGCACGAAAGTGGCGGCGCTGTCGTTATCGACATCAATGCGCACGATCCGGTGATCGCCATAACTGGCGACATAAAGCTGGCGATCAGGCCCGAAAACCAGGTCATAGGGATCAAGCAGGCTGCCGGCACCCAGATTCTGAATCGGATAGCCGGAGACGCTATAATATTCCCGGACATGATCGAGCAGATCCGCAAGGTAAAGATTGTGCTGCCGACCGAGATCAAGCCAATCGGTGACGCCGTTGGAATCGCAGTCCTGACAGATATCGGGGATCGTGTTGCGGTCATAGTCATCCTTGCTGCCGTTGGCGATTTCGATAAAGTCGGCAATCAGGTTGCCGTCACAGTCAGGATCACATTCGTCGGGGACATAGTTGCCGTTCGCGTCGTTGACAAGCTCCAGGTCGATTTCATACCTGTCAGGAAGGGAATTACCGTTGCAGTCGGTTTCACAAACATCGGGAATACCGTTACTATTAACATCAGACTCGCCACCGGCGATATCGACATCATCAAGGATACCATTGTTGTTGCAGTCTTCACATTCATCGGGGACGCCGTTGCTGTTGACATCATCGCTGGTGCCGAAGGAAATATCAGTGCTGTCAGGGATACTGTTGCCATTGCAGTCAGACCAGAAACAACTGTTGATGCCCGATTCCACTATTATCACGAACTGCACGCGCCGATGAAAACGCAGATCGATGTTGCTGGTGTAACCGGCATAGAGATGGCAGTAACTCATGATCGTGCCGCGTGAGGGAATGCCGTTGCCGCAGTCGTCAATGGTGGGAATGAAACCGTCATGCGTGTGCATGGTGCCGAAGTTATGCCCCATTTCATGAGCACAGACGATAATATCCCAACTGCCGATATTGGGTAAATCGACCGGCGTGGGAAAGCTGCCATTCAAGTAACCGCCGATACTGTAGGTGCCGGTGACACTACAGGTACCGCCCACCCAGGCGACGCCGCCGTAGGTCAGGTCGCGCCGCCCGCTCAGAAGATGGATGATATTATATTCGCTCGGGTTTTCATTAGTCTGCCAGTAAGTAGCAAAACCATGAAGGTCGTCAGCGCCGAATGGTTCGCCGCCGTCAGGCCAGCTCCGCAGGAATTCTATTGTCAGCTTGCAGTTGACATCACGCATGTAGATGTCGCTAATGGCGCCGATGAGCTGAACCACGTAGTTCTCCGCGGCGGTGACATCGCCGAATAGGTTGACAAACGTTTGATCCGCTTCAATCGCCAACTCCGCCACGCTAAGATTTGATATTATTTCCTTTGCCCCGCGCCGCAGAGTTTCCTGATGGGGATGATTGGGTGCTTCAACTCCGCAGAATAGCGGAACCTCAGGGAAATAGGCGTTGACCTCTTCCTTATGAACATAGATCGGCTGCTCCCAGCCTTGCGCCGCCTGCGCCGCCGGCTGCGAGATGATATAGGTCTCTCCTGAAGCCAGCGTCACCCAACCGTTGGCGGAACCCTGGCCGGTGAAGGCGAGGAAAGCGTGCGACTCTGGTTCATCGACGATTTGTCCGCGCCACAGGGTCACATCAGGTGCAATCGCGTGGATATTCTCTCCGGTTGCACCGGTGCCGATTAGAAAACGGCTGCGGGGCGTGGTTACCTCGAAACGTTCCAATTCCAGAATTACAGTTTCCACGGCTGATAGTGGCAGTTCAATCAGGCGTGATTGGGGACCGTCCTTCAGTGCCAGATAGTCAATCTGATTCAACCTGACCTGTATGGCCTTGTGGCCGCCCGTTTCTCCCGACAAGGTGAACGGCGCCAAAGTCACTGCATCTCTCTGGTCGATTGCTCCGGTAGCGGCAGTGCCGATGGCGGCAACCAGTGTGAAGATCAACAGTCCAAAGACAATTAAGAACCTCATTGGCGAACCGATTCTTGTTTTGCGTGCAGTCTTCATTGTTGCCTCGGCAATAACTGAAAGATATCCTCCCGCAGCTATGGGCAATCAGCACAGGGGACAGGACCGCCGCTGAAGATATAAGCAATCAGGTAGACAATATCGGCGACGTTCACCTCTTGGTTACAGTCGACATCGCCTGCTGCGAACGGATCAGGCGCAGGGCCACCGCCAAAAACATAGGTGATGAGGAAAACAACATCGGCGATGTTGACCATGCCGTTACCGTCGGCATCGCCGCAGAGATAGCCGCCCTCGATCGTGATACTCAAGGGTTTCTGCGCGCTATCGCTGACAACATCGCTGACTACCGCCGTGAAACTGGCCGTACCGCCGGAAGTGGGGGTTCCCGATACCAGCCCCGAAGCTGATAATGACAAGCCGAAAACGGCAAGGTCATTGTATAGGTCGCTCCAGGTTTTGGTGCCGGTACCGCCGCTTGCCTGCAATTGCTGCGAATAAGGCGTACCGACAGTACCGTCCGGCAATGACTCGGTGGTTATCACGACGTGCAGATTGATTGTAAAGTCAAACGGCTTGCTGGCCGAATCGGCGGCTTGATCGACGACCAGAGCGGTGAAGCTGATCAATCCGGTGGCAGTCGGCGTACCGGAGAGCAGCCCTGCACTCGACAGAGTCAGACCGCTGCCGGCCAAGTCGCCGTAGAGATCGCTGAAGGTCCTGGTGCCGGTACCGCCCTCCGCCTGCAACTGTTGCGAGTAGGCATGGTCAACCGTCCAGTCAGGCAATGACTCGGTTACAATCGTCAGAGGTTGGGTATGCGGCGGGAAGATGATGAAATCTACCCAAGCGCGATCGCTGCCGTGAGACTGGGAACCATCTTTATCGTAAACCCACTTAAACGTGTGCGGTCCGGCTGTGACCGGATAGCCGGCCTGAGTCCAGTTGACCTCACCAGACCATTGGTTTTTCTGACTGCCATCAATATAGAACTTAAGGTAATCCCATCCCGATTCCGACGAGACCTTGTAATAGAAGGAAATCTCCGACGCGCTGCCAACGGTGACGGTTACCCGCATTTCCGATGTCTGGTTGTGGGTAATGATACCGGAGCGAGCACACCAGTTGCCGCCTTCGACGCCGCCGCTGGTAATCATCCAGTCAGCGTTGCCGCCCATCTCCCAGGGGAAAGAGGAGAAATCGGCGGTTTCGAAATCCTCTATCGGCAAACCGACAAGCACCGCGAAAGAATCGGTCGTGCTGTACCCGCCGTCGGCGCTGATAGCAAGGGCGAACTTGACCTCGTGCATGTCGGGACAGGTGGACGAAACCGCAAACTCATAGGCGGACAGGGAGACACCGGTACCACCTTCGGCGATGATGGTCGGATAGCTGGAAATCGGCTGGATGATGATGGTGTAAAGATCAGTAGTCGACAACGTGGCGGTAACACCGTTGGCATTACCGCCGCCAATGTTCTGCAGGGTGATAAAGAAACTGGCAGTGTCTCCCGGATCAACCGCGCTGAGATCATGATCGTAAAAGGACAGGATCGGGTCGCCGGTTAAGGGCGCCAGTTGAACATCCAGAGGCGTCACCGTAAAATCCGTCACCGTGACGCCGGTTATCGTTTTGGCGGTATAGCCGGCGGCTTTGAACTGAAGGCTGAAGGTGCCGGCTTCAATCATGCGATGGTAATCACCGACATCGGGATCGGTGAAAACCCTGGCGCTGTCAACATCATGATTGAGTACTGTCACCACCGCCGCCAGCGGCAGACCGGTGATTGAGTCGGTGACGATACCCTTGATGCCGTAAAGCCCATTCTCCAGGTAGTTGAGCAGGGCGGCACGGTTGTAGTTCCAGTGAGCCACCAGTTGGCTGGCGGGCAGAAGCTTAACGTGGGAAAGTTCGATGGTTACTTCCCGACCACCCTGAAAGTAGGTCATATAATCCTGCCGACCGCCGGCGATCGTGTACCAGTCCCAGCCGTTGGTGATACCGTTGTTCTGGTCAGTCAAATAACCGGCGGGGCTGTTGGCCTGAGCGGAGTCAGCATAGAGTCGGGAAATATCAATAAACCAGGCATCATCGGCGTGGCGCTGCGCCCAGGTATCCCACGGATAATTGACCACCTCGGCGCCGCCGTGGTGATTGGCGGAAATCACGAAATTGTGGGCGTCGGCCAGGTACATCATGGCGATGGTCTCCGGCTGCCAGCTATGACCGTCAGGATGGGGACCATCCTCCGGGTCGGGAAAATTGCGATTCAGATCAACATAATTGGCATTGTACCTGGTCGCTCCGGCGACGGTGCTGTCGTTGTTGGTAAAAGTCCCGTCCGGATTGGCCAGGGGGTTGATCCAGATTTCGAGATTGTTGACCATATTGGTAACCTGCGGATCAGTGCCGTAATTGACCAGCAGGTAGTCGATCAACCGCAGCAGCAGGATATAGCCGGTGGTTTCGTCGCCGTGCATAGTACCGGTATGCATCACCTCCGGCTCAAACTCCTCCACCTGCACATTATCAGAGATCTTGGCGAAGAGCAGCAGACGCCCATTTACCGACATGCCGATGGTGTCCAGCACACAGATAGTGGGGTAATCGATGGCGAACTGTTCCATCGTCTCGACATAATAGACATAGGAGCGATAAGTGTTCCAGAGAGTGTCATCCTGGTCTGTGGCCATCCGAGGTACGATCAGTGAACCGGGATCAGGCAGAATCGTGTAGTCGTAACCAAGCGTTGCGAACTCGGCAAACTGAACGTCAGTGGCGTAAGCCCAGACCGTGTCTCCCCTGACATTGTCGATTGATATCTGCCTGGTTAATTGGGGGAGCTCTTTCACCGATTCGATGGTAAACCGGAAATAAACCTGACCGTTTTCAGCTTGCAGGAAAGGCGCGCTCAGAAACAGCCCGGCAACAAGAATCAACAGGGTCTTTCTCATGATAATTTCTCCAACTACTTGTCTATCGGCAGCTCGTGGCCAGGTTGACAGGTGTCAACTTGACGAAGTACTGGTAATTCCTTACTACTGCAAATATAAACAAGATTGCCTTTTTAGCAAGTGAATAGTCAATTTCCCACTGGAAAGAGGAGGCCACTTTCCATACTTAGAAACATTTCAATTGCCGGACGCCGCTTTTCTGCCTTCCTCAATCATCTGGCGGAGACGATTCACCGAGGCGAAATGGGGATTGATCTCGACCACGCGGATCAGCATTTTTTCCGCCTTATCGAAGTTCTTCATCTGGAAATATGCTGAGGCCAGGTTGAAGTAGCTGGCGGGATTGTCCGGATCGTGCTCGGCAACCCAGAGAAATTCCGCGAGGGCATCCTGCAGGCGATTCTGACGGGCGTAAACCTGACCCAAGTTAGCGTGCGCCTCAATCGAGTTGGGCTGGTATTCAAGCAGGCGCCGGTATTCCCGCTCGGCCTCCTGCCTGAGGTCCTGGTTAAGAAGGGCCTCTGCTTTCTTGAAGAGCGCTTCAAAGTCAGTAGTGTCCGCCTGAAACGCCTGTTCATACAAGTCAGCGGCCAGGGACAGTTCACCCATCAGGGTATGAATATGAGCATACTCCTTGAGTGCCCAGTTGCAGGTCGGATTGCGAATGACCTCCGCCTGCACCAGGTCGTAGAGATCGCCGATGTTGTTATTGTGTTTGTATAGGCTGGCCAGACTCCTTTTGACCGGTTCATAGCTGGAATCGGCGGCGATACCGCGCTGGTAGTACTCAATCGCCAGTAAATTCTCACCCAATGCACGATGAGTATTGCCCAGGCTGTTGAACACACGGGGTGATTTTGCATAAAGACGGGCGGCGGCGAAGAGCTCAGCGCGCGCTTGATGATACTCACCGGCGGCATAGTAGGCGTCACCAAGCAGGAGATGCGATTCATACTCAGTGGGCGGGCGAACTGAGAAAGGGGAAAGATAAGTCAGACCGTTGCCGAGGATGGCGGCGGCCAGAAAGATTGCCAGCAGGCGACCAAGACGTCGGTATTTTTTCTGGCGAAAAGTCTGCCAGATGCTCCAGCCACCAGCCGCTCCCCAGATTATCATGATCGGGATTACCGGAAGTCGAAAACGGCTGGTGACAAAGAAGAGGAGAATGGAGAGGGAATAGGCGATGACAAAAAAGTAAAGGGGAAACTGGTCACGTCGCACCTGGCGGGCGGCGACTGCCACCAGAGCGAGGGGCAGAAGTATACCAAAAGGAAGGGAGACATACTTATCCCACAATAACGCCTTTAACACCGGCGAACGCGCGGCAAAGAAGCAGATGTGCCGGTTGTTGGGCAGTTCAAAGGCACTGATAAGATACACCAGTTTTTTCGACTCCAATCCCAGCCAGGCGAGCGGATTGCTGGAGATGAAATCGAATCCTAATTTGAACCAGACCCAACCCAACTCACCAGTGGAGAGGTTCCTGCCGCTGATCCGGTTGGCGATCTTGACAGCGTCTAAGTATCCCTGCTGGAAATCGGGCGAGGTTCCCGGCAGGATGGCGGTCTTGCCGTCCGCCTGAGCGTTGTTGCCGATCAGGAAATTGTAACCGCCGTAATTACCGAACAACACCAGTTGGCCACTGACCGCATAGTTCCTGGCAACCAGTGGTACCAGCATTATCACAACTCCCACCACGTAAAGAAGAGCGCTTTTCTTCCATTGCGGCTTTGATTTCCGACAATAACGGTAGAGCCAGAAGATCACCCCCGGCACCAGTATCAATACATTCGGGCGCGCCAGTCCTGATAATCCCAGAATCAGGGCGGAGATGAAGAGTGTCCACTTATTACCGCTGTCTTCATACTTGAGAAGCAGCAAAATAGATAGCAGATTGAGAAAGATCACCAACACTGGTATCAACAGTTCACTGTCGAACATGATTAAGGGGCCATAGAGGGCGGCAATGATGCCGGCGGTAACAGCGATCTTGCTGGCATAGAAGTGACGCGCCAACAGATAAATCAGCACGCAGGAGAATGATCCCAGGATGATCTGGATCAAGCGGGCGATGAAGATCGATTCACCGAACAAGGCGTAAATTGCTGCCAGGAAATATGGATAAAGTGGAGCCTTAAAGAAGACCTCGCTGCCAATGATGTTGCCGCCGGCGATTGCCAGCGCCAGCTTATGATAGTAACCAGGATCAAGAATCAGGTAGGTGAAAATGGGCGAGGATTGGAAATCAAGCAGATGAAATAGACGCAGAATAAAACCGAGGGCGAAGATAAGCAGCGCGCAGAGCTTGTAATTTACTCTCTCCGGTTTCGTTTCTGTGTCTATCTCCCCCATAGCACAGAAAGATAGCTGACATTTCCGATCAAATCAAGATTTTGCTGCGTTTTTGAATTTAGTTAAAATACAAACCCACTAGTGTCCGGTAAAAATTAAGA
>JAGLUH010000202.1 GCA_023134875.1 Candidatus Zixiibacteriota bacterium | reverse complement strand
AGAAGCGTTGCTTCGGCATTGCGGGCGCGAAAGGCACGATAGGCGGCGGAGGCGATATAAAAAGCGAGCATGGCGAACATTGTAGCCATCATTGGCGCATCAAGATAGTTGAAGAGCCAGTCATAGATCGAACCGGTATCACGACCGAACAGCGGCGACCAGCTTGCGGGTAATACCGACCCAATCGCCATGACAAAGACACTGACCAGGACGGCGAGGTTGTTGTACCAGCCCTTCTCTTGTTTCACTACCGAGCGCCAGTTGACTCTCACTATAGAGACCACACCAAGCAGCAGGGTGAAACCCGCAATGATGGTTGCCCATTGCAACACCTCACCTTGAATGTCGCCGAACTTATCGGGATTGAGAAAGAAGGCACCGATCATGACGAGACCAGACAAGAAAGCAACTATGACGGGCAGAGTTGTCTTCATTATCGTATCTCAAAGAGTGATTTGATCCAGTTGCCACCCAGATCGGTGGTAACTAGAAAAGTGCCCAGCAGGATAAAAGCGATAATGAAAACCTTGATCAAATCCTGCCCCTTGAGACCGCCCAGCATTACCGGCTCGCGGGAGAGATAACTGGAGGCGGCAAACAATTCTTCGCCCATCAGGGTGTAGTCGCAGGCAGCGACAAAGAAGGGAAGCTGCTCCGGTTGCGCCGTGCCGGCGATCTGGATCGAACCGGCGGCATTGCCGGTTTCCGCCAGCAGCAGCGATTCAGCATAGAAGGCGCCCATCATAATGTTGGTCGCCGGACGTTCGCGCATCATGTAGCCATTAACCGTCGCCGTGAAGGCAAACTGTTCACCGGCGACATAACGCACCATGTCAGCTTGGAAGGAATCGGCTCTGCCTTCTGAGACATAGGATTCCTGCACCACCTCGGAAGCCGCCGCCAGTACCATCGGATAACGCACCGGCACGTAGAGAGGGGTGTCATAGCGGGCGGTGATCCGGGCTACCCGCCCCAGAATGGAAAGACCGGCGATGGTATCAATCCGGTCGATTTCATCAATGCCGGGTATAAAGAGCACCGGCTTGCCCATTTCCGTGGCACGACCGACCGCCTCTTCGACTGCATCCAAACCCGCTATCTTTCTAATGAAAAGCTCGTGCCCTTTCTTGGCGCGGAAAGTGTAATAGAGAATCGCAATCGAGAAGACCACCATGATTACCAGAGCGTTGGTGCGATAGGTCAGAAACCAGCCGCTTGACGATGCTGCTTCGGCATTCGTGGCCAACAGGGGTGACGCGATGATAATTATGAGGAGAGCAATAAGAAGAAAGTAGTGTCTGATTCTCAATGCAGTTTCTCCAATTCCGTCTTGAGCTGGTCGATTACGGCAACCGGCGAGGGGTCGACCCGGTTCAGCAGCGCCAGGTAGAAACTAACAAAATCACCGATCTGAACCAATGAGAATATCTCCGCCAGCCGATTGGGGCCGCCTGCCTCGATGAAAATAGTCTCCACACCCTTCGCCTTGAGGATATCACTCGTAATCTGAAAGCGAGCGGTGACACTGTCGCTGTCACCGGAACCAGTCAGGAAAACAACCACAGACTTGTCGGTAAGCCAGTCGGGAAAGTCAAAGCCAACAATCTCGTTATGGTTAAGTTCAGGACAGACATTGGCAAACGCCATCTGTTGTGCGTTTTCGCAAATCTGACCCTTGAAGCGGACAGCGGTGGTATCGTAATAGTCGGCGCCGGCGTAGATCAGGACGATTTTGCCATACAGCCGAGCCGCTATCTGTTTGGCCTGGTTGTCGCTGGTGGGTTGTTCGACAACGAAGGACTTGCGGTTTTCCACCAGAAAATCACAGGTAGCATTGATTGTTTCTTCCTGATTGTCAACAAAACCATACTCTACCAGAAAGTGAAGCAAGGGACCAAATGAATAACCCAGGGCGGCGCGGGGTTGAAATCCGGTTGGCAGCATCGCCCGGTGGCAATCGAGCGCTCTTGCCTCCTCCGCCAGCTTGCCGCCGGTGGTCGAGACCATGATAGTGGCATCGGCCTCTCTGGCCTGAGCGAAGGCCGCGAGGGTCTCCTCGGTATTGCCTGAATAGGAGGAGGCAATAACCAGGGAACTCTTGTCGATCCAGCAAGGGAGACGGTAGTTGCGATTGACAAAGATTGGTATCCTCAAATCGTAAGCCAGGTAAGAGCGCAGGATATCGCCGCCGATGGCCGAACCGCCCATACCGGCAACGACAATCGCCTTGATGGCAGCCGGGTCTATCTCGGCTTGACCTGCAATGATCGGCAGAAAGTAACCCTCCCGCAACTGAGTGGGAAAATCGTAGATTTTGCCATACATATCCTGGGGATCGAGTCGCTTGATGTCTGCCACCGGAAAATCCACTTAAAGCTCCACGTCCTTCTCACCAAATCGCTCAGCATACCACTTACGCAGCAACGCCTCCACCTTTTCCGTAGTGGTTTGCATCATCACACGGTCAGCCAGTTCGCGGCATTCGATGTATTCCATTCGCGAAATCATCCGTTTCACCCGGGGGAGCGACGGGGGTATCACCGAGAAAATCTTGAGTCCCAGACCGATCAACAGTGGTATCGCCAACGCATTACCGGCCATCTCACCGCAAAGGGAGACGGGAATGGAAGCAGCGGCGCTGGCGTCGATAGTCATCTTGATCAGCTTCAGGACACCGGGGTGAAGTTCCCGATATAACTTAGCGATTTTCTTATTGCCTCGGTCTACGGCCAGAGTGTATTGGGCTAAGTCATTGGTGCCGAGTGAGAAGAAGTCGACATGTCGTGCCAGCGTGGAGGATATCAGCGCCGCCGAGGGCACCTCCACCATGATGCCAACCTCGATTTTTTCGTCAAACTTGACTCCCTGGTGCTTTAGTTCCTTCATCGCCGCTCGGATCATTCTTTTTGCCCGACCAATTTCCTGGGCGGAAGATACCATCGGCAGCATGATCTTGATATTCTTCCACTCGGAAGCGCGCAGGATCGCCTTCACCTGGGTCTTGAATACATCAACAGAATCCAGCCCGAAGCGAATACCGCGCCAGCCAAGAGCGGGGTTGATCTCCTCTTGCGCCTGGTGATTCTTTGACATCTTGTCCGAACCGAGATCGAACAACCGCAGAGTAACACTGCGGGGAAAGAAGGTTTCGGCAATACCGCGATAGATATCATACTGCTGTTCCTCGGTGGGAAATTGGTTTTGCGAGAGGTAGAAAAACTCGGTGCGGTAAAGACCAACACCGACTTGGCCGGCGGAAAGCATCTTGTCGGTCTCGGAGGGGAAATCGATGTTGGCGCAGACTTCGATTCTGCGTCCGTCGCGGGTCGTATTGCCGATTCTGGTGAGGTTGCGCAACTGTTTTGATTTCAGGCTCTGGCGTTTCTTGGCCTCAGTGCGATAATAGGAGACAGTTTCACTGCTTGGATTACCGATAACCAGACCGGCGTCGCCGTCAATAATAACTTTGCAGTCTCCGGGACATTTCTGGAATAGGCCGGTCACTCCTATCACTGCCGGTATTGACAACGATCGCGCCACCAGGACGGCGTGCGAGGTGGGCCCGCCATGAGTGCAGGCGAAACCGGGTATCCGGTACTTGTCCATCAGCACGACTTCGCCGGGGGAAAAGCTGTTCGCAAAGGCGATTTTTCCCCGATTATTGCGCAGTTTCTGGGAAACAGAACCAACCAGATTGGCGAGTACTCGGCCGGCGGTTGCCCTGATATCGTCCGCCATTTCGCGGAGGTAACGATCTTCAGAAGCAGTCAGCGACTTGACGGTGCGGGAAACCTGGCGTTGATAGGCGAATTCTGCATTCACTTGTGATTTGCGGATCTCGGCTGCCACCTGCTTGAAGAACTCGCTGTCCTCAAGAATCAGAAGCTCCGCCTCAAAAATCTTGGCGAGCCGATGACCAATTGCCCGACCAGCATCCTCTCTGATTTTGACCAACTCCACCTTGGCGACGCTGATTGCCTGACTCAGGCGTCTGACTTCCGCCTCAATTCGCGGGGCGGAAACCGTTCGCCTGACTATGGGCTGTCCCTCTACCTCGTGGTCGAAGCTCATACCAATGGCGATTCCCGACGAGGCGCCGATCCCCTTGATTCTAATCTCTTTTACCGGTTCATTTTTCATTCTATCAATACCCTACCCCAATTCAAGTTGCGTCAGGTCTGGCTGCCCGGTTCGGTGCCACTAACACTCAATCTCAAAATTAGAGGCCAGCAGTTCACTTACAA
>JAGLUH010000201.1 GCA_023134875.1 Candidatus Zixiibacteriota bacterium | reverse complement strand
GAACCGATTCCACCATCCAGCTTTCCTTTTTTATCGTCGCTTGCGATTACACCCTGATCGGCGAGGAGCTTTATTCCGCCTCCGCCTACCTGACCGATGACAACCGTATCAAGGCATCGATGCACGCCCAGGATATGCTGCGTTTACTTCTACTGACAGTGCTGCTGCTGACGCCGATCCTGGCGCTGCTGGGCGTTAATCTCTACCGGGATATTCTGCGATGATTCGCAAAGTTGCTACGATTGTCGCTTTTGCCACCGGACTCTTCATGCTGGTACAGTATTTTCTCAATGCCGACATTGTCAGCCTCATTTACCGTGCCTTGCTTGATTACTATCAAATCATCTTCGCCATGACAATGATCGTCGGCGGCATCACTCTCTTTCTCAATCACGCCCGAACTATCGCCCACGGTCAACGCGCTGGCTGGTATAGCGGTGCCACTATTGCAGCGATTCTCTTTATGATTATCGCCGCCCTGATATATGGAACCGGCGCTGACTCACCCTACCAGTGGGCGTTTAACAACATGCAGGCGCCGATGCAGGCAACGACTTTTTCGCTGCTCGCCTTTTTTGTCGCCTCCGCCGCCTATCGCGGTTTTCGGGTGCGTTCCCGCGCAGCGGCGGTGCTGGCTATATCTGCGCTCTTGGTGCTGATCGGACGGAACGCTTTCGGCGAGATGATCTCGGAATATCTTCCCCAGGCCGCCGGCTGGCTCTTGAACCACCCATCAGTGGCCGCCAAGCGGGGAATCCTGATCGGTATCGGTCTCGGCTCGGTAGCCACCGCCTTACGAGTGATCCTGGGGATCGAGCGCACCTATCTGTAGGGAGATGCAAACTTGACTCGCACCAATACGCGCCGCCTGATCTTTCTGGTAGTCTTTCTGGGTGTTGCCCTGCCTTTGATTTTCAATATCGATCTGACCCACCATGCCACTCCCGAAACCAGGCAAGCTTATACCAATATCGAGTCACTGCCTGACAGTGCGATTGTGCTGGTCTCCTTTGATTTCGAGGCTTCCTCATGGGCTGAAATCAAGCCGTTGGCGGAGGTTCTACTCGCGCACGTTTTTGCCAGAAATCTCAGAGTGGTCGGTGTCTCTCTTTTTGCCGAGGGCACCACTCTGGGTGAACAGATACTTGCCGCTATCGCCGCTGAGAAGGGGAGGGAATATGGTGTCGATTATTGCTATCTCGGCTATCGGCCGCAATATGTTGCTGCGATTCTGGGGATGGGGGAATCGATTACCGCCGAGTTTCCCGCTGATTATTACGGCGCTCCCACCAAAAACCTGCCGCTCTTTGCGGACCTGCACAATTACGATCAAGTCAACTTAGTGATATCAATTGCCGACGGCAGTATGCCGACCTACTGGACTGAATATGCTGTTGCGCCCTATGGTGTCAATCTGGAGGTGGCGTTGACGGCGACAATGGCTACCGCCTATTACCCTTATCTTTCCTCGGGGCAGATCAGTGGTCTGCTGGCCGGCTTGAAAGGCGCCGCTGAATATGAGCTGCTCCTGAAGCAGGCAGGCGGCGGCAAACGGGGCTTGTTTGCTCAATCGGTGTCGCAGGTGGTAATTATGCTGGTGATCATCGCCGGTAATGTCGCCGATTATTTCCGTCGGAGGAAGCCGTGGAAATAAGCACCCTGGTGGCCGTTTTCTTTACAATGGCGATATTCTCCTTTCTCTATCGCGATAATCCCTTTTATCGCCTGGCCGAGCATGTACTCATCGGCCTCTCGGTCGGTTTTACGCTGGTTCTCCTTTTCAATTCGGTACTGTTGCCAAAACTGTTTCAACCTCTCTTTGGTAGTCACGATCTCTGGAGCCTGATACCGTTAGCGTTGGGGCTTTCCATGTTCGCGGGCTTGAAAAAATCATGGGGTTCCTATAGCAAACCGGCGCTGGCGCTGATGATCGGTTCTGGTGCGGGTGTGAGCATTCCCGCGATGATGGAGGCAAGAGTCTTACGGCAGATGGCGAGTGCCATCGAACCCTTTAGCAGGATGGGCGCGGGTGAAAGTGTCGGCCTCTGGTTCATTGTAACCATCCTGATCTCACTGATCGGTGTCGCCACCGTGATGATCTACTTCTTCTACACGCGACCTGAGACCAAACCGGTCACCTTTGTCAGTCAGGTCGGGATCTATTTCCTGATGGTCTTTTTCGGGGCGACCTTTGGCTACACTGTGACTTCCAGGCTGACCCTGCTGATTGGTCGGCTGGAATTCCTCTTGGGAGATTTTCTGGGTTTGATATGATATGCCGAAAATGTGGGATTAAGATGAAGGAACAAAAACGAATTTATCACAAGAAGCGAAAATGGGTCTGTCCCAAATGTGGTGCGGTCCGGTTTCAGCAATTACGCAAGACAGAATAAAAGAAAAATGGTTTCTCTCGTTGTTTGCAGCAAGAGCAAACTACGCCGATAGAGCTTGTGGAGATACTTGATGCTGCGAATAATTAGCCGAATTATCTTGGTCTGCCTGGTTGCAGCGACGGCTTGTGGTTTCATCATGGTGACGCCGGCTGATCTCTCAATCATCCCCGGTTTTGAGGGGCCACCTCCGCCGCCGGAACTGGTAATACCGGCAAAACCGCCACGCCTGCGCTGCCGCGCCGCCATTCTGATCGACAATCAAACCGCGCAGACATTGTACGGTAGAAACGAATACAGTGTCCGACCGATTGCCAGTATCACCAAGTTGCTGACCGCGCTCACCTTTCTCGACTTCAAGGTGGACTGGGACAAGGAAATCGGTATGACAAGGGCGGACGCGCGTAATTCCTCCCGCTCAAAACTTCGCTGGGGGGATGTTTACAAAGTTCGGTACCTCTTCTGTGCGTCGCTGCTCTCCTCCGATAACCGCGCCACGCGGGCGCTGGCACGTTCTACTGGCATCTCACAGGACAGTTTTACGGTCACCATGAACCGGAAAGCGCGGCAACTGGGATTGTTGACCATGCGAATCGAGGAACCGACCGGTCTATCGGAGAAAAATGTCGCCAGCGCCATTGATTGCGCCCGGCTGCTCAACGTTGCCGCCGCCGATACGACAATCAAGCGGGTGATGCAAACCCACACCTATGATTTCCACTCTGTCAAACGCCAGCGGAAATATCGACTGACCAACACCAACCGTCTGCTGAAAAGCCGCTGGTTTGTGGAGGGAGGTAAAACCGGCTACATCTTTGAATCGGGCTGGTGTGTCGCTGTGCGGATGACCGACTGGCATGGCATCGACCTGACAGCGGTGGTGCTGGGGGCACGCTCGAAATCGTCGCGGTTCACCCAGGCCGCCAGGCTGTTTCAGTGGGGATTTCGCGAACTGCGGGAGATCAAAGGTTGAGTTCATCCAAGTCGAAATATCCGGACCAGGCGGAGCGGCTCGATGACATCAGCGAAGGTGTTGATGTTATCGGTACTATGATCGACGAGTCGCTGCCGGCGATGGTGCAGAGTATGTCGCACTTGCAGGAGCGGGTGGAAGAAATCGCCGAACAGATCGGTGAGCGATCTGATGCCGATTCGCTTGCCGGCGACGAACTTTCCGACCGCCTGGAACTGATCGAACAACGTTTCCTTGCCTTTGAACAGGCCGTCCATGAGCGATTCGGCGATCTCAGCGAAGATATGAGAGAGTTACAGGAATCCCTGTCGGAACTGCATGGCAAGATCGACACGCTGGCGGCCGCCGCAGAGTCACTGTCCCAGAAGTGATCTATAGCGATTCTTCCGCTCTGTGTGCGGCAGACGTCCTGAGGCTGTCTCATAAGGACATCGTTCGGTCGGCTCTTGCCCGCCTCGGCGGGTGTGAACCGACCGGAAAGAACATCGATTGGCAGACAGGCACTTGTACTACAGCGCGTCGGGTCACACCCCCGACTTCGTCGGGGGCAAGACCCTGCGCAACAGTGGTTGCGACGTTTTGAGACAACCTCTCCTCGTCT
>JAGLUH010000200.1 GCA_023134875.1 Candidatus Zixiibacteriota bacterium | reverse complement strand
TCCGATCCGGTCAACTCATCAGCCGCCAGAGTCGGCGGCAAGAACAGGCACAAGATCAAAGTTACAAGTATTCCTTTCATTTCATATCTCCCGCGTTATGAATTTCTGTTTCGATACCTTTTAATACCATACTTACCACCTGATCGACAACTACCGCATCGTCAAACGCCCGACGATCCAGGATCAATTGCAGCAAGAGACCATCGACGATGGCCATTATCGCCGAGGCAACCGCAGTAGTATCCATCCGGCGGAAGCGACCGGCTTCGATACCCTCTTTAAGAATCGAGGCGAGTTGTCGACGGAAGGTCTCATAGATCGTCTTCAGATCGATTGTCTGATTTGAGTTTTGTTCTCGTTGACGAATCCCCGCCGACCAAAAATCGACGAATATCTCCAGGAAATCAGCCGTGAACCGAGAGAGTGTCTCGTAGCTGAGCCGAATCATAATCTTGATTTTCTCTTCGGGGCTTTGTAATTCCCGCAGAGCCGACCCCAGCTTCCTCTCCATTTCCGCCATCACCAGGGAGAAGGCCGCGCCCAGAATTTCCTCGCGATTGCGAAAATACTCATAGATAGTGCCTTTGCCGATCTCCGCCTCAGCCGCTATATCAACCATACGCGTGTTCCTGGCGCCCTTGCGGGCGAAAACCCTCATTGCCGCCAGCGCTATCTCGTTTCTTTTCTTATCCTTATCTACAATCCTGGGCGACATTTCTCCTTTTCCTCGATCTTTTAGTCGACCGACCAGTCGGTCAATTATAACTCTATTCGATTATACGGTCAAGCTTATTTTTGGTTTCACCTTTCGCCTTGACAGCCATATTTAACAGTAGTATCTTCGCAAGCGACATTTGAATAAGCGGCTTTCGGTGCTTCCAGCAGCTTAATAGGGAAGCGGGTGAGAGTCCCGCACAGTCCCGCTACTGTAAGCAGCTACGAAATCCCAACCCTCGCCACTGGGGAATGAGCGGCGAATCGGGCTTGAGCGAAAGATAAAAGGCCCAATAAGGATGTAATTCCTGCCGCATATCCTGGGAAGGCTCGGGAGAGTAGGTTTGAAGCTGTCAAGTCAGGAGACCTGCCGGCGGCCGCCGTAAATAACCTTATTCCTGCGCGGGCTCGGGAAAAGAGTACCGACACCGGCTGATGCGCGGCAGTGAGTCGGTTTCTTTTTACCCGCCCGGCTGATTTTCGGATGTGTTGATGAAAATCTGTTGGGCTTTTGTCTTTAACTTCCTCCTACTGGCGTTTCCTCTCTTTGGACAGGGTTTTGTCTCGATCTCCGGAGAAATCACTGACTCGGTAAGCGGTCTGCCAATCGCCGGAGTTGCTGTGACCGCCTTACCTGACGGTATCACCACCACCAGCAACGGCGATGGTCACTTCCGGCTGCAACGGCTGACCGCCGGCAATATCTCGTTACAGATCAGTTCGGCCTTCTATGTCGATCGGCAGTATGGCCCCATTCTCTGTCGTGAGGGGGATCTGATTAATCTTTCCGTCGCCTTAACGCCGGTGTTGGTAGAGGTTCCCGGACAGGAGGTTATCGAGAAGCGACCGGAAACGTCGGGATATACTGTATACGCCCGACCGGAGATCAAAGCAAGCAGCGCCGCTGATTTGGGAAGCTTCCTCGAAGAACAGGGGTACTACACTCAGACCGACGGGCGCGCGAAGTATATCACCATCCGGGGGTTTGCGCCGGCATCTGTCCTGGTATTGCTCGACGGCCAGCCGATCAATCCGGATGGCGGCGCTGCCGACCTTTCGCAGATTCCCACTGAGACGGCGGAACGAATCGAAGTCTACACATCAGGTGCGGCAACGCGCTTCGGCGCCAATGCTTTGGGCGGCGCTGTCAATATCATATCCCGAAGAGTGACATCAGGAGAGCAGCGTTCCCTGAATCTTACCAATACCTGGGGCGACTACTCTCTCAGTCGGCAGACTGTCAGTCTCAATTCCGGCCCGGTGAAAGATGCCAGCCTTTTCCTCAATTACGAATACAGCCGCCGGCAGAATGACTATCTCTATGAGCATCCCTACCTGGGGGAATTGACCCGCGAGAACAACCGGCAACGGTTTTACAGCGCCTTTGTCTCTTTCAATCATGCTACCGTCAAGCCGCTTAACCTGTCGCTACGCTTGTACAACGCTCATAGTGGTGTGCCCGGGGCGATATTCAATGAATCACCCACCGCTGCCGCCAAGCGGGATAGCCGGATCGTTACGCTCGACTATCGTCGGCCTGAACTGCAATTGAGCGCCGGCTACCACGAGTTGTCTCAGTCATTCCGCGACGAGGATACTTTCTTTCCCTATGACGGGCATTACTCCCAGATCGGCCGCAACCTGAGCGCCGCCTGGCAAAAGCAAGTGGGACAAAAAGTAAGGCTGGAACTTGGTGGGCGCTACTTGTCGGAAAGTTTCTTCAACAGCGATCCGATCCACCCCACGGCGGCTCTACCCTCGATCAGCCGATTGACAAAATCGGTATTCGCTTCGGCAGGAATCACGCGACCCCTTGTGTGGTTAATTCTGAAGCTTGATGCCGGCTATCGTTTCGATTGGCTCGACAGTGTCAGCTTTACCTCGCCCCGC
>JAGLUH010000020.1 GCA_023134875.1 Candidatus Zixiibacteriota bacterium | reverse complement strand
GTATCGCAAAAGAGGGGAGGCAAAGATAAGTTGCCGTTGGTATCGCCGGCATAGGCGTCGACATTCATATAGTTGCCGCCGTCGTTGCCGTAGGAGTCATTACAATAGAATTCCAGGCCGGGATACCACATGACCCTTGCTATTCCTGCTCCATCGTTATAGGCAACGAGAGAGTTTTCCAGCTTTGTCTGCCAGTCATCTATTCCGCCTTGCTTGGGCGGATCACCTTCGAACATGATCCCGTCGGAACCGTTCTCGACAAATGTACAATTGGATACTGTGATCTGATAACCCGTCTGGACGTACAGACCCGACTGACCGTTTCCCCAGACTGTGCATCCATACATCTCCAGGCCGGAGATCGGCCACACCAGGTTGGCGACATGGATACCGTGTTGACCATTCGCTGATATTATACAATTCTCCAAACGTGGTGAAGAGTCGCGGATACTACGCACACCAGTGCAGGCGTTGCCCGTTATAACACAGTTGCGAATCGTGGGTGAGGAGGAATAGCAGCGAACCGCGCCGCTGTCAGACCAGAGGTCCGTAACATAGGCGCCGGTGATTGTAAAGCCATCGATTATCGTCTGCCGTGTTTCACTACTGTGAAAGGAAAATGCAATATGTGACTCCATCGCGCTGCCTTCGCAGTCAATGGTCGTCACTTGAGCGCCACTGGCCGACATGACAAGAACCTGCTTGCCGGTAAAATCAATATCACGGTTACCGCCACCGGTGTAGGTGCCATTGGCCACCAATACCGTATCCCCATCCACCGCCGCGTCGATCCCCGCCTGTATCGTCGGCTGTTCGCTCGGTACGTGGATTACAGTGGCAAAGCTAATCTGCGCTGCTACCGCGACCAGCAAAAAACAAACAAGGTTTCTCATATCTATCCCTCGGCAAGAAGAAAGGTTCTCAGTTCGATGTTCCCCGCTGTCGGGCAATGTTGTGTACTTCAATATAGCAACATGCCCTGCTTTGTCAATACGCAATGTATGTGGGTGGCAGACGTCCGCGTCGAGCGATTTACCAACCCCGAAGAGGTGGGTTGCCTTTGCGAGTAATGGTAGGTCGAAACGCTTGTGGTTTCGACTTCTCCGCTTGCTTTTCTACGGACACCCCGCACATGGCTCCGGCCCGCCGCCGAAGATGTAGTTAATCAGGTAAACCACATCGGCGATGTTGACCATCGCGTTGCAATCGACATCGCCAGCCAGAAGTGGGTTAGGCGCTGGGCCGCCTGCGAAGATGTAATCGATCAGATAGACAACGTCGGCGACATTGACCATGCCGTTACCATCGGCATCACCACAGACAAGAGCAGCCAGAATGATATCTGCCGAGTTACAGTCGGAGTACGCCGGTCTGATGGCGCCTCCACCTTTGACCGCGAAAAGGAACTCACCGGCCGGGACTATGAAGGTTGTGTCTAAATCGATTTCCTGTGCCGGCGCATCGGGTACTATTTGCAACCATATTGTCGTGAGCAGTCCGCCGGTTTGAGCCTCCAAGTAGTGGAATGATTCCGAGATTCCCGCAAAGGCCACTATTATTACCTGATTGCTGTCAGGCACAGGCCAGAAGTAGGATGTATCCGCCGGATACGAAAGCTCGATATGCCAATTCTCCGGAAGTACGCTGCCAGCGGTATCGAGGGACCTGATGACAACATCATCAGAGTTGTAGTGAAAGCCGAGCGAAAGCGCTACTAACGTGGTGTCATTGGTAATGTAAATGGGTACTGCTACCGAATCAGGGTAAGGTGGCATCATTTGAACCGGACAGCCGAGAGTAATTTGATTACCTCCTGCGGGAAGGTAGCAGGCAGGGATGCCCTCACAGAAGGGCACCATCATTCCCCACACAAACGCTTCGATGTAAAGAGCCAGGTCGGCTACGTTGACATTGCCACAGAGATCGATGTCGCTGTTCTGCCAGGGTGTGACGGGCGCGGCCTCGCCCAGGATATAGCGAATCAAGTAAACTAGATCACCGACGGTTATTCCCATCCCGTTTCCGTTGACATCGCCGCAACGGGTCTCGGTGCAGCCGATATCAAGCGCTCCCATCAGCACCCCGCACTCGTTGTTCGCAGGCGCACAGGGCGAACTGCTGTGGATGTGGTAATCGTGCGCACTC
>JAGLUH010000002.1 GCA_023134875.1 Candidatus Zixiibacteriota bacterium | reverse complement strand
TTGCCGGTGGTGGCCACTGCTGTCGGCGGCAATCGGGAGTTGGTGGTTGATGGTGAAACCGGATTCCTGATTACCGCCGGTGATACCGATACCCTGGCTGAAAAGCTGATCTATCTCCTCAATCATGGCCGGCAGGCACAAGAAATGGGTAGGCGGGGTTATGAACGGGTGGTCGACCGGTTTTCTCTGCCGGCAATGATGGAGGCTTATCAGGCTTACTACTTGGGACTTCTCAATGTCTAAGCAAACACCTACTCCAGATGTGACTCAGGCGCAGGAACGATTCTTTCCCGCTCTCGGGATGAGACTTTGCTCTTCAGGTCGTTGTATAAGCTGCGGATTCGGTCATGATCTTCCGGTTCCAGGACACGCATAATCCAGATCGCCGGCACATAGCAGGAAAGCAACAGTAGTTTGATGGCTATTATCAACAGCGTATAAAGCGGCGGCCAAATGAGTGAGGCGGCGGTTCTAATATGATCCAGGTTGTCTGTCTCCCAGCCTTCGAATTGAAGATTTACCAGGTAGAGTGCGACAGCAGGCAGCAGAATTTTGATCATCTTGCCGAATTCGTAGCTGGTCGGCAGTGCCCTTGTATTCAGATACCAGCTAAGCACCGCGAAGGTGAAGTAGGTGCCGATGGTTGCCCAGGCGGCTCCCATCATGCAGTTACGGGGAATCAGCCAGAAGTAAAGCGCCAGGCAGACAGCAGTGGTGAAGGCGTGCCAGGTTTTCAGATAGGTCTTCTTCGTTATGTAGACGCCGGTATCGAAAAAGAGGGAGACCCCCCAGAAGGCGTAAGCGAATAGAATCAGTGGTATCACCCGGTAGGACTCGAAATAACGTTCCCCCATGAATACACCGATCACTTCGCGGCTGTAGATTGAGAGAGCCAGCGCAGCGATACAATAGAGCAACAGCGCATAGGTAGTCAACCTCGCCAGGTAGCGGGTGCCCTCTTCACGCCGCAGCACATCCACCATCTTGGCGTTCCAGGCGCGGATAATCGGTGCGAAAACGAAGGCGTTGAGTACCATGCCGATCTTGTAGCCAAAGGCGTAAAGACCGGTCTGGGCTTTGCCGCAGTACTCATTGAGGAAGTAGCGGTCACCGTTGACCATGATGAATCCAAAAACGCCGACGAAAGTGAACGACCAGGAAAAGCTGACTATCTGCCTGCCAATGGCAAGATCAAACCTGCGTGCTGAGTGCAGGAACACCCAGATACCGACGGTAAGCAGGAAAATCAACGGCCCCAGAGTGCCGGCATAGAGCACGGCGGCGACCTTGTCTGCCATTACCGAGAGGAACAGAATGTTCAGGCCGAGCACGGTGGCAAAATGCACCGCGGACAGGATGATAAACCGACCCGGCTCTTCGCGTGCCTGGAAATAGGCATAGGGCACGATGAAAACCATGATGACAAAATACTTGACGGCAGCTATCATCAAGTAAGGGGAGTATTCTCGTGACTTGAACAACAGCAGTGCCAGCTCATCACGCAGCAGTGCCATCGCCCCGCCGACTGCGACCGCGACAGCTAATATCAGGTAGATACAGGTGGAAGTTACCAGGCGCCGGTAGTCGTCATCCGTTTTTTCCCGATAGAAGCGAATGAAGGTTATCCCGAACTGTGCCAGCAGCAGCAGGGCGATGATCTCAATAGAGCGATTGATAATCTCCAGGACGCCGTATTGACTTTCGGGCATCAAACGGCTGTAGACCGGCAGCAGGATGAAACCGATACCGTAGTTGAACGCCAGGCCGAGCCCATAGATCAATATCTGATTTATGAATCGGGGAGGTTTCTTTTCTGGCGTCACATTAGTTACCGTTTCCCATGAATTTCGGTTTCTGCCGTCGTCGCTCTTACTTTATTGCTTCGTTTCACTTTTGACAAATGGTTTCTGATAAGCAACCTGTTTACTGATTTAATTCTCTGCTTTGATTGATACATTTATTTATGTTGTCGATACTATGGCAGTTGTATATTAACAAAACGTTGGTGCACTGGAGCGTACACCAACCACAAGTATCGTGGAATCTGATCATTATAGCAGGAGCCGGGTTCTATGAAGAAACTGAGACGTTTTCTCACAGCAGCAGTGACGCTGCTGTTGATTCTGGTCGTTGTTTTTGTACTCTGGAAGTTCAAACGCGCTCATTATGACATCTGGTTTCCTGCTTATGTCTCGCAGATGCTTGCCGCTGCGCCCGACGGAGAGTTACGCCAGGGACCGCTGCGCATCATCTTCATTATGGTGGATCACTTCGAGCCGGGCAAGGAATATGGCTATCTGGAATACTGGCTTGAGCGCTACCGCGCGGTAGTGGACCGTCACGCCGATTGCTACGGTAATCCGCCGCGCCGTACGTTTTATTACCCAATCGAGCAGTTCGATTCAACCGAAATCGAGATGATCTTGTCCTTGTGTCGACAGGGATATGGTGAGATTGAAGTACAGTTACATCATTTTGATAACGATTCTACTTCAGTGACTGTTCAACTGCAACAGGGGCTGGCCGATTTCGCTCGTTTCGGCATTTGCCAAACGATTGACGAGCCGCCGCTTACCAGGTTTTCTTTTGTGCATGGCAACTGGGCGCTTGACAATTCGCGGGCACATCAGAGTCCCAATCCCTGCGGCGTAAATAACGAAATCAAAATCCTGGCCTCGCTGGGTTGCTATCTTGATGTTACTTTCCCCGCTATCATGACCACGGCGCAGCCTTCGCGGATCAATTCAATCTACTATGTGACTGACGACCCCCTTGAAGCCAAATCCTATGATGACGGCATAGCAGTAGAAGTGGGCAAACCGGCGGTGGGTGATTTGATGCTGCTGGAGGGGCCCCTGATGATCGATTGGGATGATTGGCGCTTTGGTACTCATCCCTCGATTGAGGACGGTAATATCTTCAGGGATTATCCAATGTTCCCCAATCGTATTCCCCTCTGGCTGAAGGCCAATGTTCACGTTATCGGTCAGCCCAACTGGGTATTTGTCAAGCTCCACAGTCATGGTTGCCGGCAGTCTGATTCGCTGGCACTATGGGGACCCTCATTTGATTCAACGCTGACCGTGCTTGAAACCGAGTACAACGATGGTGAAAGTTATATGCTCCACTACGCTACCGTGCGCGAGGCATACAATATCATCAGGGCAGCCGCCGAGGGCAAAGGGGGTAATCCCGAGTTCTATCGTGATTATATAATCAAACCTTTTCGAGCCAACTCCCCCTTGACAACCCCAGACACTCAATCGCCCTGAGGTATCCGGGTTACGAGTTTTCCGCTTCCTGTCGATAAAAGATTGTGAGTACCGAGAAGAGGAAACTTCTTGCTTGATAATGTCTGATTGCTTATCAGAAAGGCGACCTGTTGTTATAGGATTAGACGATGTGTTTATTCCTTATGCGCAATAGTGTTAACGGCAAGGACGATGATACTACTCCTTCTTCTGACGGAAATGCGGTTAATGGGAGGTCATCGACTGCTAACCGCCAGACAACTGGCCTGGTAAACCCATGACATCACGTGACTTACCAGAATCAATGAGTCGGCGCGGGGCACGTTTCTTGCCATTTGTAGAGACGGAAAATATGGTTTTTGGTTTATATCTCTTTTTCGTTAGCGAACTATCCGATGCTGTTATCGATAATGATATTCCAGGAGTACCTTATGCCTGATCAAAAAATGAAAAGATTCATAGTATCTCTTCTGCTGATCTTCATGGCGACACAACTACCGGTTATGGCGGCGACCCAATCGCTGCGTTCGGGTGGTTACTTCTGTGGAACAGACGGCACCTGCCAGTGGTTTAAGCCGGGTGATCCCGACTGGCTTTTTCACCGGTTTACTTATGCAATGGGTTACGCCGATTGTCCCACTGACATCAGTACCTGGCGGACTAAATCGCCCAACTGTCGCCTGACTCTATACACCACGGGAACCGACATCCCCGCCTACAAAAAATATGATTCCAACTCCTATCTGTTCGGCAAGAAATCGACATACATCCGCGACCGCATGGTGGAATTAGGTGACATTGAAGAACACACCTACATGCATTTCTATGATGATACTGAAATCCGCCACTATAACGGGTCTGGTTATGACACCGTTCTCATTCCCGGTACCTATTCGATGACGATTACCAACGCGGACAGTGCCAGCCGGGCAATCAACTCCTATACCAATTATCTCTTTTTTTCCGGTAATACTTACGAAGGTGAGGTTCGCCTGTCGCCAAACTTTACCAATGAGAACCTGCGTCTGGCCTACAAAGAGTATATTACTCAGATATTCAACGAGGTTGGCGACACCGATCACTGGCCGGGCAAAACCGGCTACTGGGATGGTGCTTATTTCGATAATTACAGTCCTTATGCCATGATGGGCGGTAACCTAGTTTCCGGTGGGCATATTGTCGAAACCGGCACTGATCCCGCCAGTCTGCTGCTCTTCGCCACCGACGAATATCGTGACTGGGGTTGGGAATGGATGAAGGTTTTTGGTCGTGAAGTAAGGGATACATTGCAGATGGCGGATCAGTGGGCGGTGGACAACAAGAAAAAGATTCTGGCATACAATGTCGGTCTGAGTCACTGGGATGACTACCTCGATCCTGCTTTGTCAGGCGCCGATGCTCTCAATGTTGAATTTGGCTTTGATCCGGTTTACAGCAATAACAACAGCTACTTTCGGCTGGAGAACATCCACAGCCGCGACTCGATTGCCGTCCTTAATGGTGTTACCTATTTCTGGACTAGTCGGCCGCGCACCAGCTACGGCAATGGCAGTACCTCGAAACGCCAGGCAATCTATAATAATCTCTGCTTCTACTATGTCGCCCGCACCGATTCCACCTGGATATTCATGCGGCCGGAACCGGGCAACGCGTATGGTGTCTTTTACAATCCCGGTTTTGACACTCTCGCCTGGGTGCCAGCAATGGAATACGATCTTGGTCTGCCTTTGAGTCATTACCAGTTGGCCACGTCAGGAACCTCGCCCGATGAATCGGGAGCAACCTACAAAATCTGGGTGCGCGATTACCAGTATGGCAAAGTGTATATGCGACCGCGTGACGGCTTTGACGCCAAGTGGGGCGATACTTCCACACCGATTGAGGTTGATCTGGGCGGTTCCTATCGGCAGATACAGACTGATGGCAGCCTGGGCCCGGTAGTTACGACGATCTCTTTGGTCGGCGCGGCAGGGGCGATAATGATTCCCTCCGGCGGTGGTGATTGCAGCAACCCGCCCACCATCCCGCTGCCATCGACACCCTCGGATGGCGCAACGATTCCCACAACGACGCCAGAGCTCTGCGTTTCCAATTCAAGCTCACCCGGCTGTTCGCAGCCGATCCGGTATCATTTCCAGGTCGCGGCCATTGCCACATTTACAGTGATTGTGGCTGAGAATAGTTCGGTATCGGAAGGAACTACTGTAACCTGCTGGCAGGTGCCAACAGCGCTTGACCCGGGTCAGACCTATTACTGGCGTGTCCGTGCCAGCAATGGTACCGCCGTTTCCACCTGGTCAACTGTCAGGAACTTCGTGGTTCCCAACAGCCCACCCACTGTGCCGATATTATCCTCACCAGCGGCGGGAGATTCCGTTACTACCAGGCGTCCCACTCTGGTAATTATCAATGCCACTGATCCCGAAGGAGCGAATCTGACCTACCATTTTCAGGTTTCTTTGTCCTCCGGCTTTGGTTCCCTTGCCACTGAAAACAATTCAGTAGGGGAAGAGCCTGCTAACACCGCCTGGCAGGTGGACGTCGATTTGCAATATGGCTTGACCTACTTCTGGCGGGTGCGCGCTCATGACGGCGTTGATTACTCCAACTGGTCGGCGGTGAGTTCATTCTACGTGCACCAGTCGGGAGCCAATCATCCGCCGACAGTGCCGACACTCCATTCACCCCCGGATGGCGGTGAGACAACTGAGTTGACGCCGACACTAACAATCAACAACTCCTCTGATGAGGATGGCGACGCACTGACCTATCAGTTTGAGATTCGTGATTCCACTTTTGGCAGCCAGATTGCTATCTCCGGCATGATCCCTTCGGGAAACACGACCACTGCCTGGACAGTAACGGTCACACTCGCAGTGGAAAACAGCTACAAGTGGCGGGTACGCGCCTATGATTCACAGGATTGGTCGGACTGGATGACCGTGGCTGTCTTCACTGTCGAGGAGCTGGCAAACCAGTGGCCGACTCACCCGGTTCCCATTTCGCCGTTGAATGGCGACACAGTGGTGGGTTCCTTTGCGGCGCTGGCAATCCAGAATGCCACCGATCCGGATGGTGATCTTCTCACTTATGATTTTCGCGTTTTCTCCGATCCCGGTCTTACCAAGCAGATTGAAATCGGCTGCTTCATCCCGCAAGGTGATCCCATCACCGTCTATTACACGACTACCACCCTCAGTGATGAACATATGTACTATTGGCACGCCCGAGCCAATGATGGCACTGTCTGGACCAACTGGTTTACGGCGCAGCATTTCTGGCACGTGGATAATCTGGTGCTTGACATTATGGACACTCCCCGACCGATCTACCCCGACGATGGCGCCTCAATCTGGCAGGCACAACCGACTTTGCGAGCCCGCTGCGCGGCTGAAGATGAATCGGTACTGTTCCTCTTTGAAATGTCGACCGATGAGACCTTTCTTGATCTTGTTGCCAT
>JAGLUH010000199.1 GCA_023134875.1 Candidatus Zixiibacteriota bacterium | reverse complement strand
TTCTGGAAGGAGGATGTTTTCGTTATCGGCAATCCCGATTTGCAGCCGGAGACGGCCATAGCCCGGGACTGGGGCGTGCACTGGCATTTTGACGGGGTGATTGAGCTGGAAGGAAAATCAATCTGGTTTGAGAGTGATATCAGCGATTTGATTGTCTGGCGTCGCCGTTTTGACGGCAAGTATATGCCGGTGAATATGGACAGGGCGGAAAGCCGTGGTAATGAAAGTTCAGTCGCTCTGGTTGCCTGGGACGGTCGATTGCATGCCGGTTATACCAGGACTACCCTGAAAGCAATCAATAAAACCGAGGGCGCCGGATACTATAGTTTGACAATTCCCTTCAAACCCGACCGGGTGGAGCGATTTCATCTTACCCTGCATTGGTGGCGGATTAAGGTGAACTACTGCTATACTTATAATGGTAAACGCTTCATCCGCGAAGCGAATACCAAATGCCAGCCGCCCCACGTCTTGCATGATCTGAATCTCGAAATCCGTTTCAATTTCTTACTAGGGACACAGACTCTCTCAATTGCCTGGCGTAACCTCAAGGACAAAAGGTACGAACTGTTGGAACGAATGCCGATGCCACCGGAAACCGTGGCGATAACCGTAGGTTTGGAACTTTAACTAACAGGAGAAACTGATGTTCAAACAGGCACTCACGTTACTGGCCATCTTTGTTACCTCTTCCGTATTGCTAGCTGCTCCCCGCAACTTGATTCTTGTGAATGGCACCGGTGAAACCGCCGACTGGATTGACCTGGAGGACAGCACCATTGATCTTTCCGTCGCCCTGCTCGGTTTGACTCCCAATGATTTTCTCGTAACCGGCGCCACCGGCATAGCTGTCAACTCCGGCAGCCATGATCTCTACTTCTACGATCTGCCGTCGCTGACACCGAGCGGCTCCCTCTTTCTGGGAAACAACCGCAATCCCTGGACTGGTGAGTGGCTGCATGATGATACCCTGGTTATCACCAACTGGCTGACCTCTACCATTAGTAAAATCGATGTCCCCGGGCGCGCCGTCATAACTGAACATGCCGTTGGCAACGGCGCACAGAGTATCAACCATCCGCAGGGTATAGCGATTGTCGGCCGCAAGGCCTATATCGCCATGAGCTGCTTCAATGACGAGTATATCTACTTCCCCGGCAAGATCGAGGTGTTCAATCTGGACGCCAACCTGACTGAAAAGCGGCTTGGTGTCGGCCTTAATCCGCAGGACATCAGAATTGGCTATGACGGCTACCTCTATGCTGTCTGCACCGGCAACTATGTTGACGTTTTCGGCAAGCTGTACCGGATTGATCCCGCCACTGATACAGTGCTCGACAGCTTGGATATCGGCGGTCAGCCTGTTAACCTGGCTGTTACCCGACAAGGTGTGGCTTACCTTGCCGCCGGCGGCTGGAAGCCGTGGCCGAGGGACGATAGGGAAAGCGGCTGGGGTTGGGCATCTTTCAACCATTCGGCTGCAATGGGACGACCCGACAGCGGTCTTGTCTATACTGTCGACCTGGTCAGTTGGACGGTGCTGCACGGCCCCGGCAATCCGATCCTGACCGATTACGGCGTTCTGACCGTTAAAACCATCAGCGATTCCACCATCATCAGTTGTAACTTCCAGGATGACACAATCACCGAACTTGATTCCGCTGGAACCATACTGGCGCGCTTTCATACCGGTGACGGCCCCACTGCAGTCGGAAAATACCCCGCCTGCTATATCATGCGCGGCGATGCCAATGGTAGTGGTGTAATCAACATTGCTGATGTCGTGTACCTGATCGGCTATTCTTTCGGGGGTGGCAGTCCTCCCGTCAGCCGGATGGCAGGTGATTCCGATTGCAACGGTCTAACCAACATCGCCGACATTGTATATACTATTGCCTACATGTTCGGTGGCGGCCCACCGCCCAACTGTTGCGCCGACTGAGAGCATTCCCTGCCGGATTCAGCGCAATGGGTAAAAAATAAAGGCACTGTTACTCTTTATGTAAGAAATTAGCAATCAATTGCATATTTCGACCTTCCTTGTGGACTCTACAAATCATTGTGCCTGCGGTATAGAGGGTGATTCGCAGTACAGTTCTGTAATTCCTTGATTAATATCAAGTTGGTGGTCTCCGGGTCTGCCTCGGTGCCAGATTTGTAACACTTGAAGGTTTACTTCGCTGGCATACATTTTGCTGCATTGTGAAACAGTCAGTATAACTGACGACCGAGTTGTTAGAGATTTGGGAGTGGTGTTGGTCGGTTAAAACTGGCCACCTGACGCTAGAGTCGGGTTCCCCCCTCCACCACTCCCATTTTTTTTCCCATTATCCCCTGAAAGTCGCTGTTATGGTTGCCTACCGCCAGCGACTTGCCTATTAATTGACCATGAACTTCTTCTCACCAGCCGTTGCGTACCTCTGGCGCGGGGAAAAAGGTGCGCTGGCGGAACACTTGGGTTACAGCTCGCAAGAACGATTGATAATTATCAGCGCCGATGATTTTGGTATCTGTCCGCAGGTCAATGACGCCATTGTTGAATTGCACTCACGTGAGAGAATTACATCTACTGCCATAATGGTGCCGGCACAAGCCTACCGGCAGGCAGCGACAGCCTGCCGCGACAACAGTGCTATATCCTGTGGTGTGCACCTGACGTTAACCTCAAATTACGCAATAGCCCCTTTGCAGCCGATCACGTGCACCACGGAGGTCGGTTCGCTGGTAGATGATTCCGGTCGCTTTCATTTCACTACCGACCAGTTTTTCGCCAGGGGCACACCCGCAGATGCCCTGATCGAGGCAAAGGCACAGATCGAACAGGCACTGGCCGATGGGATTGACGTGACCCATCTTGACAGCCACGAAGGTACCCTGCAATTGGCGCCTCAGTTTGCGGAAATCTACCTGCAACTGGCAACGGAATACGATCTGCCGTTGCGGATGGCATCTCCGTCCTTACTGGCACAACTGGGATTAGACAGTAGCTGGCTTGATAAGGCGCGTCAGCGGGGAATTCACTTTCCTGACAATCTGATCTATCTACCCTTCTACCGTTTTGCCACTCGTGCGAAGAAAGAAACCTTTCTCCTGCAATTAATTGAGAGTCTCCCGGCCGGTGTCACCGAGTTCTACTTTCACCCCTCCTTCGATTCACCGGCCGCCCGCAAACTGGCGCTTAGTTCCCCGGAAGCGCGCGACCTGCCTGATCCTGACTTGTCCTGGAAGGTCAGGCTCTTTGACTATCAAATTCTTTCCACAAGTAGCCTCAACGAAGCTCTTCGGCAAGCCGGCGCCATTCTGCTCAATTACAAGTCCCTGCGCATCTTAATGCGTCTCTGATAGATCAAAGCCGGCTGGATTAGGGAATCGTGAATAGAGTTCCTTTCGAGTCTACTTTCATCCGCCGCTGTTTTCCTTTCTCCGGCTGTCAAAGACCGATTTGGCTGGTTATCTTCTAACTAAGCGAAACTGAAAGAGATGCCGATACATTTAGTGCAATCTCCGATTGACGGAAAAGGGATAGGCATCTCTTGCCGTGAACTCAAACATCGAGTAATGGTTTGAAGCGGTTACTGGTAAAATTCTTTACGTCAGGGCAGTATGACAGCATGCGTAAAGCTATCCTGGCTTTCGCTGTAATCGTCTGTTTCATTTCCGGTCTCGTGTTCTGCTTCCAGGGAGTAATGGAGACGAAGAGCTTCTATAAACGCTTCTACAATCATGCCTGGCAGATGGCCTCCCTCAAGCTGGCTGAGTTGAACACCCGTACCTGCCAGGACAACAGCAGTCAGCGATACAGCCTGGTCACTGAAGATTTCGGCAGCTTTGATATCGAGTTGGACTGCGAGACTGTTTTTGCGAATGTGCAGGATGTTTTTGGCAAAGCCGACCCCGATAACCACCTGAGCAAAGCTGATCGTAAGAACTGTACTGCCTACACCGGTTCCCTCTTTGAGGATGACCTCGAGCACTACCGCTCGCTTTTTCTGATATACATTTCCGGTGATAATGCCTCCTTCCGTCTATCTCCGGAGGGAAAGGTGGCCGGTTTTTTCTTAGTGACTCAGCCGATAACGGAGACCAAGGCGGATTTGTTGCTCAGTCACTGGATCAAGTTCCTTCTCTGGCTCGGGATTTGTGCCGCAGTCTGGTTTGTTCTGCTTGGCATTGGCGTCAAATTGATCGATCAACTGGAACTCACCAGCAAGAAATTATTTGAAGCGGAGCGAGACTCGATTATCAACAAGATAGTCTGTACTTATAACCACCGGATAAACTCTCCCTTGATGGGGATATTCGGGTCAATCGACCTGCTGGCAAACAATGAGGAAGACCCGCGCAAGATAAAGCTAATAAGAACACTGGGCGAGGCCGCCGATCAAATCAAAGTAGCCACTGACGAAATCGCCACCCTGCAGGATTATCGTTTTGTCAGCTACGATGGAGAAACGGAAATGATCGCGCTGGTCGGTGAGAAAGGGAAAGCGGGAGAAACTTAGCAGCTTCTCCCGCTCCGTTGGGTACAGGGTGGGAAAGGAAGGGTCCCCAGGGAAGCACCGTGTAGCGAGTAAAACCCCAGGCCCTTCCGGTAGGCTTCAAATATCAAGATGAGTTAGTCATCTCATTCACTCGTTATAACTCCACCGCAGTGGTAAAGTTCCCGGAATTCTACTTAACCTGGGCTTTGATCCAACTCGTCGGAATCGATTTCGGCCGCTCAATCGGCCAGCCCATCGCCCGTGCCATAACCGACTGCGAGCAGACTCCCAGTGCACGCGACACGCTGAACAATACAGTGTAATACGGGAACTCGGTCAGGCCAAAGTGATACAGAATCGCACCGGAGCCGGCGTCGACATTCGGCCAGGGATCGGCGATCTTCTTCACCTGCTTCAACACGCCCGGAACTACATCGTAAACCTTGGCGACCATCTGGACGGTCTCGTCGTCGCCGATGTTTTCCTTTGACCATTTCAGGAAAGCGGTGAAACGAGGATCGGTGATACGCAGCACGGCATGACCGTAGCCGGGGATCACTTTGCCGGATTTAAGCGTCTCCCACGCGAATTCCTCAAGCTGCTTGTCAGTGGGAACACCACCGAATTTCTCCTTGACTTCCAAAATCCAGTTGAGACATTCCTGGTTGGCTAAGCCGTGCAGCGGGCCAGCCAGGCCGTTCAGACCGGCGGAGAGTGAATAGTAAAGATCAGACAAGGCGGAGTTGACACAGGCAGTGGTGTGGGCGCTGACATTGCCTGACTCATGGTCGCTGTGAAGCACGAAATAGAGACGCATCGCCTCGGTGAACTTGCCGCCCGAATCGCCCATTCCCAGCATGTGCACGTAATCGCTCGACCAGTCAAGGCTGGTATCGTTATCGATTCTGGGTCCCTTGTTGAAACGGAGCCGGTAGACCCCTGCGGCAATAGCCGGCAGCTTGGCGATAATGTCAAGCGCGTCCTCCAAAGTATAAACCCAGTAGTCAGGCTTGGTGACGCCGGTGTTGTAGGCCTGGACAAACTTCGACTCTTTCTGCATCACCAGGATCGCCGTATCGAACATCGCCATCGGGTGGGAGTCTTTCGGCATCGCCTCCAGCACATCCCAGACATACTGTGGCACCTTGGCGCGCGCCCTCAGATCGTCCTGTAAATCCTTGAGTTCGTCGGCTGAGGGAAGTTCGCCGGTCAGCAGCAGCCAGAGAATCTCCTCAGGCAGCCGATCGGCCAGCTCGCCCACCGGCGTGTTGCGAATTAAAAGCCCTTTATCCGGAGGAACTTCCGAGGTGTCGCAAACAAGGCACTTGACACCGCGCACGCCGCCGTAAGCCTGCTTGATTGTAACCTGCGAAATCACCTGATCGGCATGTTCCTTGACCAGGGTTTTGATCTCCTCGCGCAACGCCGGAATTTGGCCTGCGAGTTTGTCTTGTATTGCGCTCATACGCTTTCTCCTTTACAAGTAGTTTGTTCTGTTTTCACCAATAGACCAGGAGCCAGCCATCATCGAGTTTCTCGCGATTTCTGCCATCAATGAAGATGTCAACAATGTGAATTCCTTCACAAGATTTCGCCGGTATATAATACAGATGTGGTAGATTGTCAAGGGGATATTTGCAGTTCCCCGCTGATGATTTGAGGAAAAGCGCTTGCGAGGAAGGCTACGTATTTTATCGGCAGAGCGATAACAACCCAATCAGCCGCCCATAGCGCCTTTTTTGCGCTTGACAAGGGTAGTTGAATCTCTTAAGTTTTGCGGCCTATGGAGATACGGCTTGATCAGGTTACTCTTGAGGAAACGGATTCCCGGTTGACTGCGACTCCGGAGGAGTTGCAGCCCGATCTTGAACTGGCGAAGCTGTGTTCCGATGTTGAGTACCGGCTGGTGCACCACCGCGTGGACAAGGAGATTTTTCTTTCCGGGCGGGTCTCCTTTATTCTGGAGTTCACCTGTGCGCGCTGCCTGGAAAACTACCGAAGGAATTTCCTGGTACCGCTGAACCTGGTATTGCAACTGGTTGCCGAGGAGCAGATGGAGGATGCCGACGAGACCGATGACGAGTTTATTCCTTACCCGGAATCAAAACCGGTGTATAATCTTGACCGTCATCTGCGTGATCTGATCACCCTGGAGGTACCGATGAAACCCCTTTGCCGGGATGACTGTGCCGGCTTATGTTCCCAGTGTGGTGCGAATTTGAATAATTCAAGCTGTAACTGCCGGACGGAACGGACTGATCCGCGCTGGGAGGGTTTACGCCGACTGGGCAACGAGAACTGAACTTGCATGATGCTCACCTAATAAGGAAAACGTAGAGAAAAAACTATGGCACTACCGAAACGAAGACAATCAAAACAGCGCGGCCGGAAACGGCGCACCCATTACAAGATCAGCGCCCCCAGTCTGGCGGAATGCCCCAACTGTAATGAGATGAAACTGCCGCATCATATCTGTCCCTATTGTGGCTACTACCGTGGCGAGAAGATCATCGCCGGAAAGGAAGACTGAGTTCGCTTGAATCAGACGGTAGCGATTGACTGTATGGGATCAGATCGGGGCGCGCTGCCTTCGATCGAGGGAGCGATTC
>JAGLUH010000198.1 GCA_023134875.1 Candidatus Zixiibacteriota bacterium | reverse complement strand
GAACCGGCGAAAAAATTGCCGGTAAGGAAATTCGATGTAGTAGTTGCAGGTGCAGGCACGGCTGGTGTCGTCGCAGCTCTGGCTTCGGCGCGTCAGGGCGCGAAAACGGTATTGATAGAGGCAAAAGGTTATCCGGGCGGAACTGTAACGGAAGGTGGCACCGCACTTCATAGCTTCTATAACCTGTGGAAGGCTTTCCCCGGAGTAAAAAAGCGCCAGGTTGTGCGAGGGATTCCTCAGGAGATTATCGACCGCCTTGCAAAAGTCGGCGGCGTATCCGGACACGCCGAGATGTCCAAAGGTTACGATTTCGATTCAATATGCACCGCGATTGATACGGAAATCTACAAACTCGTCACATTCGAGATGCTTGTAGAAGCGGGCGTTTTTGTCTGTGTCAATACCCTTTTGGCCGGCGCTATTATGGACGGTTCCCGGATTAAGGGCGTGATTACAGAAAGCCGCTCCGGAAGGGAGGCGTTCTACGCCAAATCATTTGTGGACTGTACCGCTTATGGCGACCTGTCCGCTTTCGCCGGCGCCAAATACACCGAGCCAAACGATTACGCGGTATGTAATAGTATCGGCGTCGCCAATGTCAGCATGGAAAAATACTACGAATTTCTCAAATCGCACGATGCCATTTATCAACAGGCCGAAGGACGCCGCAGCGGAAAAGATGGGCAATTCGTTCGGCTGCAGGGCAGAAACGTCAATCTTCCCGAGGGCTTCAGACGGCAGGCAAGCAGGCTCGGCATGTCAACCGTCACGACCACTGTTCACGACAACTACTTTATGTTCATCAAGCTGAATCTCAAAATGCCTGTCAGTCCTACAAACCGCGACGCGGTGGCGAAAGCCGAATTAGAGCTCAGAAGGCGTCAGCTAAAAGCCGTCGAGCTTTTCAGAGAATATGTCCCCGGCTGTGAAAAGGCATTTATCGCAAGAACGAGCCCGTCGCTCAATATCAGGCGGGGCAGATTGATTACCTGCGACTATGATATCTCACATGAAGATGTCATCGAAGGCAGACACTTTGATGATGAAATTATGGTTTATGGTTTTCACGACTCCGCTCCGCGTTTGCAGATAAAAAATGGCGGCACATACGGAATCCCCTACCGTGCGCTGTGTGTGGCGGGAATCGATAACCTGTTAGTTGCCGGCATGATGATAACATCGGACCGAAGGGCCCACATGTCCACAAGAAACACGGTAAGCTGTATGGGACAAGGCCAAGCCACAGGTACTGCTGCCGCTCTTTGCGCCGCCAAAAATTGTGGAACGCGCGAGCTTCGATACGCTGATTTAAGAAATACTCTCGTAAGAAACAACGTATATTTTGAGAGTTAAAGTATAACTGCGCAGGCCCGTCTGCTTGAGAATAGAGCCTGATTCGGGCTTCGATAACGAGGTACTGAACGTATCCGCATTATAGACGTTACTGACTCGTATCAGTAAATGTACCCAACGGGGAACCGGGAGGGCTTTGCCTTATTTCCCGGCTTTCATCAATTCCAGTGTCGCCTGGCCAAAAGCCCTGCCAATCTTCGAAAAGGTGATCGCGCTTCCGAGGTAGTGATAGCCAAAGTCCGAACCTACCTTTTCCCACTCTTCGATGTGTTCTCGCCAGTTCTTGACGAGTTCAGCAGCCTTTCGGTCCCAGAAAACGTCAGTCTTAACGACTTTTACATTACCCTTGAATTCCGGGATTGCCTCCATTGACGCCTGGGCATCCTTGATTGTCTGACATCTCTCACTGGCGCCATCAGGGCCGTTCTGACCCATCTGGCCGATGACAAAAGGTAAATTGGGAGTTTTCAAATCCTTCCGCACGTCGCGGATGAAGTTGGCCATGTGCTTGCCGTAATTGGCCAGGAAATCCGGGTCGAACATGTCATTCCAGCCCTGGAACCAAACAAAACCCGCAAACTCGCAGCCTTGTCCCTTATACCCCGGGAAACGGATTTTCAGTTCTTGCAGGGTCGTATTGATTTCCTTCATCATTTCCCGGTAGTATTTGCCATACATATCCTTCACATCATCAATGGTGATTTCCGGCCTGTTCCGTTTCTTGTTGCGCTCATTGGTTTGTTGGAGAATCTGTTTCAGTTTCTCTTCGCTCGGCAGGCCCGAACTGGGAGGCCGAAAATCCCGGCCTATACTCTTGCCGCCCCAGGCCGTCTTTATGATGAGAACTTGTTCTTCAAAATGGTCCCCCACCGTGTTGCCAAACTCCAGCTCCG
>JAGLUH010000197.1 GCA_023134875.1 Candidatus Zixiibacteriota bacterium | reverse complement strand
GGACTTCACTGGGAACCCGACCTACTGGAAAGTCGTCCTCGCCTGCCGGTGCGAAATAAGTTGACATCACTCCTCCCGTGCCTTATATCAACTGGCGCAGGGCAGGGGACATCTTCTTTGATTCGATTGGAGAGAAGCGCACGTGGATAAGGTTGAAAGTGTAACCGAACTGATCGGCAAAGAGTTCCAGGTCCTCGATCATGGTTTTGTCAGGCTGGTCGACTACATGGGTTCCGATGCGGCCATTGTCCAGGCAGCCCGAGTTTCTTACGGCAAGGGCACCAGGAAACGGCATGAAGATCGCGGCCTGATTCGCTACCTGATGCGTCATCGGCATACCACTCCCTTCGAGATGGTGGAGTTCAAGTTCCATGTTAAGCTGCCGATCTTTGTCGCCCGTCAGTGGATTCGCCATCGCACCGCCAATGTCAACGAACAATCGGGTCGTTATTCCGTGATGGAGGATGAATTCTACCTGCCCCAGCCGGATGATCTCCGACAGCAATCAGAAACCAATCGCCAGGGACGTGGCGA
Source organism: Candidatus Zixiibacteriota bacterium (assembly GCA_023134875.1). Taxonomy (GTDB): domain Bacteria; phylum Zixibacteria; class MSB-5A5; order CAIYYT01; family CAIYYT01; genus JAGLUH01. The sequence goes on along the minus strand of JAGLUH010000197.1, from coordinate 7,505 downwards.
TCAACCGATGCCACCTGAGTTGCAGGCTGAATTCATCAAGATACTCAACAAAAGCAATGCCCGCAGTTATGAACAATATCGCCGATTTATCGACGCCGGCCTGGTGCGTGAGCTGGCTCGCATCAACCTGCCTCTTTCGCTATACACGCAGTGGTACTGGAAGATTGACCTGCACAACCTTTTCCATTTCCTCAAACTGCGACTTGACAGTAAGGCGCAGGAGGAGTTTCGCCGCTATGCGCAGGTGATGGCTGACATTGTCAGCAAAATCGTGCCGATGGCTTGGGAAGCATTCGCCGACTACCAGTTGAACGCGGTGAACTTCTCCCGGCCGGAGATGAAACTGCTCGCTGATTCTCTTGAGGATATCAACCTGTCCCACGAGAGGCTCAAAGCCGCCGGTCTCGATAAGTTGGAAATCATCGAGTTCAACAGTAAACTGACCGCGATCAAATCAGCGTCTGACTCCACTGACTAAATCTTGTAGATCACGAACTCTTGGAGCATGACATATGATTGAGATGTTCTTTGCAGCAACTTGTAGGTCACGACCTCTTGGGGCGTGACTATTCAGAGAGTCAACCGGTGTCCAAACTCCCTCGCTACAAACTGACAATGTAGGTTCTGCGTTCTATCTGTCTCACACTGCCTTCGAGACAACATAGATATACCGTAGCTGCTCTGTGCCAGTATTGTGAACATTGTGCTCGGTTTCGGGCGGGTTGTAGGCAACCTGCCCTTTCGCTATTCTTCGTCTGCCAATGCCTTCTGTCTCAATCTCGCCCTGACCTTCGAGGATAACTATCATTTCCTCATAGTCTTCTGTACTATGCAAACCGCAATCCTCGCCGGGCTGCAATGTAACCAGTCCGGAACGCATTCTGACCGCATTTGCTTTGCTCAATATCTCGAAATAGTCCGGCTTCTCAAGCGGTAGGTCTATCACCATAGGTTCTCTCATTAATTCGCTCCTTGTATTGTAATTCCGTATCCTTGGATGCCATTGTACGAAAACAAATCACGAACCGAAACCGAAAAGTCGCGGGATTTCTTCATGTTGACTTAGAGTAACGTCAAGAGCACGTGGAATTCCCACCATGAATGGTGGTCCACCAGCCCTACACGGCTGGTTCCATGGCGTGACCTACTTGCTGTCATTCCGATGCAAGCGGGAATCCAGGGTGACAGCGACTTTCTTTCCGCACACTATTTCTTGATATAACCCCGCCCGGCAACCGCCGAGCGGGGTTTTTCTTTGCAGTTAGAATCGTTAGCTGTTATCTTATTATGTATAGAAAATGCCACCATGAATGGTGGGCCACTAGTGCATGAACTGAAAGGTCAGGCAGATGATCAAGGTGCTAATGACTGCTATCGTTATCAGTGGGGCGCTCACTGTGTACTTCGCGCTATCTCAGAGTGAGCCTGTCATTGAGATCGGTACCTTCTCAGTCCTGTTGTTGACCTTAGTAGCGATTTTGATTTACGTACGAGATACGCATAGGATAGCAGATGTTACACACTCTAGATGGATGAAGGACAGTGTGTTGAGCGCCACCTATGGTCTTCAGGTACGTTCCAAGAGCGATTTCCCTCGCGGCAGGACAATGTTCAAGATCTCAAATCAGTCATCGTTACTGATCAGAGTCAAAGTCGTCTGCAAGTTCAGAGTGTACGGGGAGGAAGTTCACCTAAATGTCGAATACGATGGCACAAAAACTTGGCTTGTCTATCCGCTTCAAGCGAGCATAGGCTGGTTCGAGATTGAAATGCTCTGTGGAAGGAAAGGAAAGACAGTAGACCAGATGGCCGCCGAGCGAACTGATGACAACCGCAGTCACCAGCTACAAATGGACTTGACTGTTCACTTTAGAGATGAATTGGGCAACAAGAGATCTTTGCCGACAAGAAATTACTTTTTCGATTTCGCTGATTGGTCTTGGATACCCGCCTTGACACTTCAGGACGGATGGGATGTTGCCAACACTTGAAGGGGGTATGATATGGGTGGGTTGCGTGGAAAAGAAAGGTGAACAGACGCGAGCGGCGAATGACACGCTCGTTTCTGAAACGGGTGACTCGCCGAACTTTCTTGCAGGTGCCCGACCCCTAAGCGAAGTGAGATAGGAATCGAGTGTGAAGAACGTACAACTGCCCCATGATGAGTTGGAGAGAAAGCGCCAAGCTTGGCGTGAGGTACTGCACAAAAGCGACCGGGAAGAGGCCGAGGTTGCGTATGCCACACTCCTTGATTCGATCTCGCACCCAGATGCGATTGCCTTAGGTCGCGTGGTCAAAGGAACGAAATACTTGCAGTATTTGCTCAACGTTGTGCTGATCTTGAGGCGACTAACTTGGATTGCCGCACTTCTTCTCATCTATCTCACTTGGTGCAAAAGTTGGTGGTATGTGATTACCTTGCCCTGCCTATTCTGGCTTCACTACGTCGTTATCAACGCCGTACAGGTTCGGATCAACATCGAATTGGCAGCTAGATTAAAAACGCTTGAAGAGCTGATGGATTCAGACCCGGATTTCAGGCAACGAGTCATGTTGATCATCGAGCCGGGTGCCTGGGACGAGTGACCACGACACGAGGGTGGCCCGACGCTCCCAAAAGCCCCGATTCGGTCAGTTTAGAAGTTCCGTCAGTCAGTAGCCCACCTCAGCGAAGCGCCAGGTGGGTTAAAGTTTCGGCAGGTCTTGCTTCTCTGTCAGGTCACACCCCGACTTCGTCGCGGGCAAGACCTGACAGAACAGTGAATAACCCTATTCATGGGAGGTGTTATGAAAATCATTCGGTACATTGGTTCGCTGGCTTTTGTGCTCGGGCTCTTCACTGCAATATTTGTTGGGATACCTTGGCATGTGTTTGTTGAAGACGATCCAGTCGTACCTTGGTGGCTTAGGATCGCAATTTTCTGCCTTTTGGGTGGTATCCTGTTGGTTTTGCTTACTGTAGCTCTCGAACAAAAGATAACCAAGACATCAGGAAAGGAATCTTCGCTTACTGAATCCCAACTTCGGGTTTTGCTACAGAATTCTGCGGAAATACCCGGCCGAAAGATTACTGAAATTCTAGGTTTGGCTCAAGGCCATACTGTATTTGCAATCTGGCTTGGAAAAGACTTGTCTGCCATAGTCCGATTGGTCCTTGGCGGCGAACTAACCGAGTACACAGAGATGATGGGAAGAGCTCGTAAGATAGCGACTAATAGGATGATCGCTAATGCTGAGAAGATGGGGGCGCATGCGATAATCAATATTCGCTATATGACTACCAGCGTTGTAGGTAGTGCCGCAGAGCTTCTTGCATACGGCACAGCTGTCAAGCTCAGCGAATAGGTCCCTGGGCGGAAATATCGGACGGTAGTGTAAAAACAAAGGACATGAGTTTCACTCAGAAGTTCCGTCAGGTCTTGCCCGCCTCAGTCAGTAGCCCACCCGCTATGATGAGAGTTAAGCGGATCGCCGACAACCAGCCTACCCCGGGCGACTATTGCTTCACCGCAACCGACTGACGATAGCGATCTTTCTGACCCAAGCTTGCAGTTCTCCTTTTAACTTACACCAGAGCGTTTCCCGTCCTCTGCCAGCTTGAGGTACGCATTCAGACAAAGCTGCAACGGTGCAGTCAACTTCAAGTTCTTCGGACTCTGGTAGTGGGAAGACTTCCAGGCGCTCGCATTTTACTCCCGGCGCAATCACCAGAACCGCCGCTCCTTTCATACCATAGTAACTACGAGCCGGAGGCGACAGGCGGGGTCTTGCGATCTGCCTGAGGTGCTTGCAGTCAGAAAGCTCAGACTGGAGGTTAAAAGTCTTGCACTTTCGACATTCACACTGATTAACGGAAACATCTGAACAGATGCAACCGTAGGTTTAATCTGAGCAGATGAAAACATCACTTACTCAGAGAATAAAGGATATCATCAAGCAGATACCGCGCGGCAGGGTGGCGACGTATGGTCTGATTGCGGCGCAGGCCGGCAATCCCCGCGCCGCGCGTCAGGTAGTGCGGGTGCTGCGCTCCTCTTCCCGTAAGGATGAATTACCCTGGCATCGGGTTATTAACCGCCAGGGGCACATATCTCTGAAACCGAACCAGGGATATGAACTTCAGAAAGCGCTGCTGGAAGAAGAGGGGATACTCTTCGACGATAATGATTCCATCGATCTTGACCGCTGTCTCTGGTCGCTATCTTAACCTTCTCTTCTACCGGTGGGCCACCATTTCTGGTGCGGAAAAGCCTATTAGGAAAAGGAAAAAGCCGTATCCCGGAAAGGATACGGCTTTTCTATGTGTGTGCTCCAGTAAGTCTCTTTAGTCGCGCCTATTTCCGACGACGCCGATACACACCGACACCAAGCAGGCCAAGACCGAGAAGAATCATCGTGCTCGGTTCAGGAACAACCCCAATCTGGTATTCCTTCTCCAGCAGATCGTTACCGCACTCCATCGTGTTATGGAAATTGATGGTGCTGTAATCCATGATATTGACGCCAAGCTGACTGGCGGCAAAACGGAACTCCCAAACATAGGTGTCCTTTTCACCTGCATACATCGGATTAGGCTCATACTGGTCATAGAGTGACAGCATATAGTCAACGCCGCCCAGGTTGGTGCCGCAGGCGACTTGATAGGCGCCGACACCGAAACGGATTGCCGGATTATTGTAATAGGTCCCCGGTTTGTCCGTGATGTAGTCCCAGGCATGAACCTCCCATAGGTTGGTACCCGTTGGTTTGCTAGGCGGGTTGAGTTCGATGGCAAACATATCATAGGCGCCGTCAAAACCAAAGAAAAGATCGCCGGTCGCAAAGACAGTTCCCCAGAAGAGAGAATTGACGCCAGGACCAAATGTACTCGTCAGGGAAATATAGATTGAGTCATTTTCGTAGGCGAAGTTGAGCCCTTCAATATCATAAAGCTCGCCGCCTTCGTCATCCAGACCGGGCGACGGTACAAAACCGTGACCAGGGTAGGAAATATCAGCCGTATTATTGTGCTCATCAAAAACCGTATTGTTAAAAGTACCGAAATCGTAGTAATTCCAGCTAGGTACGGCAGTTGCCGGTCCGGCCATCAAGCCAACCATCAATCCCGTGGCTACTATCAGCTTCATCAACTTCATTTAGAACCTCCTAAAGTTAATCTTCATTCTGCCTCTTAGCTTAAGCAAACCGCGTGCCAATATTTTTCCCCGATTCGGCCAGCTAATTCGTTGACAGTTAAGAACTTATAAGTGGGATTCTGAACGTCGATTTTTCGGGTGCTCGAACTGTACGCAAACCCGACACTTCTTCGTTCCCTGATTTGCATCGGCAAGGCTATCTGATTGGATATCTTGTAGTTGGGGGGAAATCACTACTGTCGGATAATGTTACAGAAAAGCCCCGGTAAACCGGGGCCTCTCTATTAGACTTTAAATATGTTGGTTTTCAATTACTTGCACTTAACAGGTTTACCGTCGGTGGATATCCTCACTAGCCGGTATTCAGGATGGACATTCGCCTTGCCGCCCGGTGTAACTGCAAAAAGAACATTTGAAGGGAGAATGAATACTGTGTCGACAATAATATCACAAATATCAACCTTCTTCTTACCTACCTCCGCAGTGAAGAACAGGGTCGCCACCGTGCCGCTCGAATCCGCCAGGGGCGGCTTGCCTTCGCCGAGATCGTTGATGAAACCGACTAGAACCTGTTGCATTGAATCGATCGGTCGCGATGATTTGACCGAGAAATACTCAGCGCGCCCCACCCAGCTAATTGAATCATAGTGCATCCTGAAGTTCTTGCCGGTAACCAACAGCGGATAGGTCAGAGCTGCAAGTTCCTGGTCGTTGGCCCAGTTCAATGTCAGCGAGAACTGGCTCCCTTTCAACTGTTGCACTACCACCTCGGCAACATCGATGCGCCCGAATGAATCCTTCGGTTGGTTTACTTTGTCCTCGGCCAGCAGCGGCACGCTGAATGCGGCAACCGCCAGCAATGCACAAGTTAGATAGAGGTATCGTTTCATCCTCTCCCTCCTCGCAGTGGGTTGTTATTTTTTCAGCCTCTCGATTTCTTTCTCGACTTTTCCTCTTACAATAGAGTTGGGATACAGTTTCACAAATTCTTCATAAGCGGCGATCGCGCTCTGCGGATTGTTCAAATTGTTATCATAAATCAGGCCGATCTTGAGCAAAGCGTCGGCGGCATGGGCTGATTTCGGGTATTCTCGCCGTATTCGCTGTAATTGATCTATCGCCTGCTGCGGCTTCTCGTGCATTAGATAAAATCGGGCAAGATGACCGGAAGCCATCAAGCCGAGCTGTCGACCGGAATGCTCGTTAACAATCTTTCCCAGTTCGGTTTCCGCTTTGTCAGTCCAGGTTTTCACTAACTCAGGCTGCCCGATTTTTTCGCAGTAATCAGGCAAATAGGATAGCACCTCCAGGGCTTCCGGGCTGTCCGGGTATTGAGCAAGCAGAAACTGATACTCCTGCAGCGCCCGCTGCCACTCCCCCTCATCTTCAAAACTTCGGGCCAGCAGTTGCTGAGCCTGTATTGATATCTGCCGACCCCGGCCGTACTCCTTTTTCAACTGCTCCAGGTATTGACGTCCCCGGTTATAGATCTTGTTGCCGAAAGCAATCGTGGCCAGCTTCAAATAAACACGCGCTTTCAATAGGGAATCCTGGGTGGTCTCAACAATATCCTGATAGATTTCGACCGCTTCCTTTTTCTTGTCCAATCGGGTGAAATAGAGATCGGCAATCAACACCCGGGCCGCCGGCAATACCGCTCCAGTTGAATCCACCACGGTCTGCAGCAGGGCGGCCGACTTGTCGTATTGACCAATGGCATTGTACATCTCTGCTAAGAATCGGGTAACCATCAAGGAAAATGGCGTACTTCCCAGCTCCTTGATTTTTAAGAGATTATGGTAGTAGGTGACCGCCCAATTCGCCTTTTCGGCAGCCGTTTCCCTGTCCCCCAAGGCGCCATAATGACCGACAATAGTCTTGGGCAATTCAAGCACTTCAATGACTGGCAGGATACCATTTACCACTGGCGGATAGTATGACCTAAGTAACTCCATATAGTAGTTTTCCGCATCAAGCCAGCGGCCCTGGCGCTTGGCAACGTGACCGGCAAGGAGCAGGGCTTCGTGATGATGTTTCAACGCGAAATAGTCCGTCTCCAGCACTTGATCGAGTATCGCCCGGGCGCTGTCCACCTGGTCGCCGCCTATAAATATACTGCCGGCTCTCAGCAGGGCCCTACCGGCGATAAAGGCGGCTTCCATCTCCACCGGATGAAGGGAATCGCTGCTTGCCATATTCGGAAAAAGCTCTGTAAACAGAAGGTGTACCTGGCGATAACCGTCAACTAAGTAGGTAAAATCGGCAGCAGTGCGAAGTTCCGGTTTGACATTGAAGTTCTGCATTCGCTTATCAGCCTCGAAGAACGCTTTTTCCAACTGGTACCGCTTGCCTTCCAGTTCGTAAGAGCTG
>JAGLUH010000196.1 GCA_023134875.1 Candidatus Zixiibacteriota bacterium | reverse complement strand
GGAAGCCGTGGCGGTCGCGGCAGACCCTCTGGAGAAATTCCAGGCCCTTTATCAACAGGGTGTCTCCCTCTATCGGCTTGACAGCCTGACTGCCGGCAGAGCACTCTTCGCAGCCCTAGCGGAAAACGAGGAGTACAGCCTGCAACAGGGGAAAATCAGGCTGAGAATTGCAGAGGGCTATTACCTGGCCGGCGATGTGCAGGAGGCAGTGCGACAGTATGACGAGATAACCACCGATTTTATCAAGACCGAACCAGAGGGTGAGGCCTACTACCAGATCGGTTTGATCGTTCAGGATGACTACGATGACCTGGAAACAGGCAAGGAGATGTTTGATTTCGCGGCCCACGCCACCCGAGCCGGCGAGTTCCGTCAACTGGCGCAGGAGAAATCAGCCCAGATTGCCAAAATCAAAGAGTACCGGGATAATCTTGACGCCGAAGACCTTGAAAGTGCCATCCTGAGCCAGTTTCTGCTGGGAGAGCTATATTGTCTGACTTTGAACCGTCCCGATTCCGCCATGAATGAATACTGCGGTCTCGTTGAGAGTTTTCCGGGAAGCGACCTGGCGCCGCGAGCGCTCCTGGCGATCGGCTGGCTGTACAAAGACCACTATCAGGATACTGCTGCCGCTACAGCAGCTTACCGAAGGGTTATCGAGGAGTACCCCTACTCGGATGAATACGCCGCCGCCCTTTCCCTTCTCGATCTTCAAGACAGCGAGTACGATTCCCTCTATGCTGACAAGCTCTATCAATTGGCCGAAGAGCAATACTTCGATTACCAAAACCCTGACTCCGCCCTGGTGCTATTCGAGCTGCTTAGATACCGTTTTCCCGACTCGCGCCTGGTGCCGAAGGCGGAGTATGCCGCAGCCATGATCGGCCTGGAACTATATGAGCCGAAACAAGCGCCGCCGGAGGATTCTACCTATGTTGATTCCACCATGATCTGGGTCTTCCAGGAGTTGAGCGAGAAGTATTCCGGCACCCCCCTGGGAAAGGAAGCGGCACGACTGGCGAGTGGCGAGGCCAAAGAGAAACCGCGCCAGCAGACAACCAAGAAAGAGGAAGAGAGCGCTGACACCACATCCGAATTGACTGGGGAAGAAATGGCAGCGGAGCCGGAGGATACCCTCAGCGAGATGCAGCGTCAAGAGTTGGCATTGCAGAAGCTGATTGAGGAGCTGCCCCTCGCTCCAGAGAAGCCAACTCTGCAAGGTGAGTTTGAGTATCCGATCTCCGCCTATGGCACTCAGTGGGAGGGGAGACTGCTTACCAAGATTAAAATCGAGTTCGACGGCAAAGTCACGGAAGTGGAGCTTCTGCACCACTCTGATAATGATGAGATCGACAAGGAAGTGGAACGAGTGCTGTTGGAGACCGAATTCGACCCGATGGAGATTGACCCGCTGCATATCGGCGGTTATTTTATCTACTACTATCAGGTGGTACTGCCGGATGTGTTGCGCAACCGATAAGAAGAACATCTTTCATCGCTGCGAGGTGATTGCTCACCGAGATCTGGCAGCCGACATTTTCACCATGTCCCTTAAGATGCCATTAGCGCAGCTTCCCCTGGCGGGGATGTTTTTGCATATCAGGGTTCATGCGGGCACTGATCCCTTGCTGCGACGTCCGTTTTCTGTTTATGATTATGACGAAAGAGAAAGTAGAGTCGACATCCTCTACAAAGTGGTTGGTAAAGGGAC
>JAGLUH010000195.1 GCA_023134875.1 Candidatus Zixiibacteriota bacterium | reverse complement strand
CGTGACGTGCGCCGAATCACTATCAGTGCGCCGAACAAAGACCTTCGAATTATTGACTTAAAGATTAGCCTGAAAGCTCTGACGGATATTCGCATCCTGAAGACGAACCACTCTTTGTTTTCGGCGCGCGTTGTGCCGGAATTAAGTGTCAAATCCGGCGGCACGCTCATCAACGCCGAAGGTAAGACCACCGAAAAAGGCACATTCGGCCTTGCCTCGCCCTGGTGCGACTACTTTGGCACACGCGGGGATGTTACAGAAGGCATTGCGATTTTACAGCATCCGGACAATCGCTGGTATCCGAGCGAATGGTTTACTCGTGATTACGGTTTTTTCTCGCCAACACCGATGTACTGGCTCGAAGACGACCATTTCGATTTGGCTAAGGAGCACATACTTACCTTGCGATATCGTGTTGTTGTTCATACAGGAGACGCCAAAACCGCTGGAATCCAGGAAATATTCGAGCAGTACAAAAAAACCGCCAGGCGTTCCCGGGCACAAAAGGCGCACATGGAATTTCTGCAACGTAATGTTATTTCAAGACTGCATAGCAGGCGATAAGTATTTTTAGTTTTCATAGAAGAGTGTTTTAATGCCGAATCATCAGTCGGTCTGCATAAATATCTGGAAAGAAGGAGGTTCTGCAAAATGAGACACTATCATGCAATAAAGCTGTGGATGCTGATACTGTCGGCTGTTTGCCTGTTCGTTGGTGTAGCCCAGGCAAAAAAGATTGATGCTACAACGCATGCCAAAGAAATTCTCGATACAACCGGTGTGCAGGGAGGCATAGTGGTCCATCTTGGCTGTGGTAATGGAAAGTTGACGGCGGCCCTGCGAATGAATGACGGCTATACGGTTCACGGACTCGAAGCAGACCCCGCCAGAGTGCTGCAAGCGAGAAGCTATATTAAAGAAAAAGGCATCTATGGCCCGGTTTCTGTTGAACAGTTTTCAGGTTCGGTACTTCCTTACACGGACAATCTAATCAACCTTGTTGTCGTGCAGAATGCCGGTGGTGTCACCCGGGACGAAGTGATGCGAGTCCTTGCTCCCGGAGGAGTAGCATGTGCCTGGCGCAGGGGACAGTGGAAAAAAATCGTTAAAGCTTGGCCCGACAATATCGACCAGTGGACTCATTTTCTGCACGATGCAAGCAATAACGCGGTTGCCGATGATTCTGTAGTCGGGCCGCCTCGAAGCCTCCAGTGGATTGCGCCGCCTCTGTGGCTTCGAAGCCATGAAACGCCATCCGGCATTCAGTCACCGGTCTCGGCCGCCGGTAGGCTGTTCTACTTCTTCGACGAAGGGGTGATAGGAATTACCGACCAGCGTCTGCCTGACCGCTGGTCGCTTGTTGCGCGAGATGCTTTCAATGGCCGGTTGCTCTGGAAACGCCCGCTTGATAAATGGGGCTGGCGCCAGTGGAACCCCGAGCAATACGAGGGAAAAGACTGGACCACATTACGAGGCAAGCGCACCAATGTGCCAGGCGAGAATCAGCGACTAATTGTTGCTGATGGTGACCGGCTTTATACGACTCTCAGCTACCGCGATCCGATGTCGATACTTGACGCATCTACCGGAGATATCATTAACACGGTCGAAGCGACTCAGGGTACGAGTGAGATTCTGGTTAGCGATGGTATTGCGGTAGCATATACTCGACAAGTTCCGGAAGGCATTGCAAAACGCAGAGGAGTTCAAGATGCAGGAGTTGCTCTGGTTGCTGTAAGTGGCCGGACTAATAAGGTGCTCTGGGAGAAGCAGGTCG
>JAGLUH010000194.1 GCA_023134875.1 Candidatus Zixiibacteriota bacterium | reverse complement strand
AGCCGTTTTTCATCGTTATCAAGTTGAGCCAGTCGGATGGGTCCGAAATAGATATCCCAGATTCGGTCGTTGATCTGTTGGAGTCCGACTGGTTCACCGGCCAGGGTTTTGCTGAGGTAGACGTGACGGTTTTTCCATGAGATATCTCCCTGTGCCTTGACGAATCTAATCACCATATCATCAGGATAGACCATCTCCGGCAGGATCAGCGGATACTCCCGCACTGACTGAGAATACAACTCAACCGGGGCCTGCATGTCGATAGCCTCATGTGGTCGTTCCCGATTGTATTCGTCGCAGAAACGATCAAAGGCTTTCTGTTGAGCCGCCCAAGTTCGTTTGGGTGGACTGGCCGTCTCTTGTTTGAGAGTGCGATGCATCCGCTCATGCCGGCCGTTCTGAGACGGTTTGCCCGGCTCAATTCGCTCAGGCACAAGCCCCAGTTTTAACCACCAGATTGATAAACGTGAGAGAGAAGCAACGGTCGTAGTGGCAAAAGGCGGTCCATTGTCGGTCCGAATCGCAACCGGAAGACCATACTCCCGGAAAGCCGCCTCAAAGACCGGCTGGACGGCGTCATAACCGGTCGGTCTGACCGCCTGGCAACGAAGCAAATAGCGGCTGTAATTATCGGTTATTGTCAAAGGATCACAGCGGATGCCATCACCGGTGGTAAACCAGCCCTTAAAGTCAGCACTCCAGACAGCATTCGGAGATTTACAACTGATAAACGGCTCATTGTAAGGTGCCCCCTTACGGCTCCGACGACGCGGGACAGTCAAACCGTGACGATTCAATATCTCGCCGATGGTACTGGCCGCCGGCCAGCTAATACTCGGATCTTGCCACCCCAGCCAGACTCGAAGCTTCTTCGGACCCCAGGTCGGATGCCGATGTCGAGCCAAAACAATCGCCCCTTCAACGCTCTCAGGGACCGCATGAGGGTGATGATATGGCGCTCGCGATTGGTCCCGAAGACCGTCAAAACCCAACTCCAAATACCGCCAGACCATCTTGTAACCGGTCTTGCGACTGATGCCAAATTCCCGACACAAAGCCGCCATTGGCAACTCATGCTCCAAATAATGAATCACAAACTTAATCCGTTGATCCATAGTACAGGTCTCTTTCCACGGCACGATACACCTCCTTGGCTCGTACCGTAATCTAACCTGTTACCTATGTTCCCGGTCTATTCTGTTACCTATGTTCCCGGTTTATACCAACAGGTAGCCCACAGCTTGCTGTGGGTTCTGTCGAATTACAGAGAAACCCACCATAAATAGTGGGCCACCCGGAGTTGCTTTCGGGGCAGACGGGGGCGTCTGCCGCCCACGAAATGAAGATGGTGGGTTCGAAGATGGACCCGCCCTTGAATTTCCTGGAAGAGGTTCAGACCTCAGTCCTGCCAGACGAACTTGAAGAGCAAGAGCGAGGCGGTGATCATCACCACCGCATAAGCCAACAAAAACTGAAGTTCAGCGAGAGCCTCGCCCAATCCGGAGCCGCCGAAGACTTTCTCCGTTGCGGCCACGAGTGCGATGAGCAGAGGCATCAGAATCGGGAACGACAGCACCGCGAACAGCGCTCCTTTCACCGAGGCCCGTGAGATGATCGCGGCCACCAAAGTCGTCGCGCCGCTAAAACCGATCACGCCCAGTGCCAGGACCGGCAGGAAGGAGATGATATGTTCCGCGGGAGCGTCGGTGAAGATGAAGAAAAGCGGCGTTACCACCACTGCCATAGTCGTCAGCAAACTGAAATTGAAAGCCAGTTTGCCGATGTACACCGGGTCCGGATCGGCCATAAGTCGCAAGGCCAGAGCGGTGCCGGTTTCCTCCTCACGGATAAATACGTGGGCCAGTCCGGACATGGCTGAAAAGAAAATCACTATCCAGAACAGCGCCGAGAGCAGCTTCGGAGACAGCCCACTTTGCCCCAATGAAAACGACACCACGGCCAGAGTTGTAATGGCGAACATCAGGATAGCGTTCAGAGCGTAGCGACTGCGCAACTCGAGGCGCATGTCCTTGGCGTATACAGCCAACGCTTTACTGACCAAGCCGGCACTGCGCGGTGGCAAGTTGGTACTCCTCTTCTTCGTTAGTGGCGATGATCAGGATGCTTTCGGAGCGAAGCTGTTCCACCAGTTGGACCGCGATCTTTTTTCCTTCGCGGTCGAGGTTGGAGGTTGGTTCATCGAGAAACAGATAAGCCGGGTTGTTCAAGAGGGCCAGGGCGTACTTGAGCCGTTGCTTCATGCCTGATGAAAACTCGGCTACCGGATCGACACCCCGTCCTTCAAGGCCTACTTGCTGAAGGACCTTGTTGATCTGTTTGCCGGTGACATGGCCGCCGGATACGGTGATGAAGAACTTCAGATTTTCCTCAGCCGTCAATTGGTCATACAGATTGAGATAGGGCGAAACGAACGATACCAGCCGTCGTCGGGTGGCGTCATCAAGTTCGGTGTCGCCCTCAGCGAAAGTGACGCTGCCTTTCGTGGATCGTTGCAACCCCAGCAGGGTCAGCAGGAGGGTCGACTTGCCCGAACCGTTAGGTCCGATCACGGCCAGCGAGTCACCGGTGGTCAACTCGAAATTCAGGGCGGAGAATAGCTTGCGCGCACCGAACCGTTTGGCCAGGTCTTTTGCCGTGAGTCGAAACATATCGGCCAATTAGCGGGAAGATG